>URCX01000093.1 GCA_900546465.1 uncultured Bacteroidota bacterium
TGGGACGCTTGTTGGACTATAATGAGAAAGAAGTATTCGCAGTAGGCAAGCCGGAAGACATATTCCTGCCTCGTTTGAATATACTTTCCCCGTATATCTTCGCCAGAGCCAATGACTTTTTCGCATATCCCAACAACTATAATCATTATGTCCAATACTATAAGAACACCTTCCAGCACGGCGGTATCTCGATGGAAGAAATATTGATACCGTTCATTCATCTTGTAAATAAGAAAAACTGATGGAAAAGCTGTACAGAATAGAGAGTTTGTCGGAATTGGACGCTGTGGCAAAGGATATACTGCAGCTTTGCGGCAAAGAGAGGGTGTTTGCCTTGGAAGGTAAGATGGGAGCAGGGAAAACAACCTTTACCAAAGCCCTTTGCAAAGCCTTGGGCTGTGAGGATAATATCTGCTCGCCCACCTTTGCAATAGTCAATGCCTACTTCTCCGAAAGCGAAGGAGAGATATACCATTTCGATTTTTACAGAATAGACAGCATAAGAGAAGCAGAGGAAATAGGAGTGGAGGAATACCTTTACAGCGGCAGCTATTGCTTTATGGAATGGAGTGAAAGAGTAAAGGAAATACTCCCTGAGCATTACGCTCGAATAGAAATAGAAACCAAATCGGAAAAAGCAAGAGAAATAAAACTCCTGCTTTGATGAACACCTTGCAGCCAAAGAACCACCATATAACCTCACCGCTTATTAGCAATAAAAGGAGAGCAAGAAGAGAAGAACGTATCCTTGCCCTTGCCGGTTTTATAGACTCTCCGGTTTATCCATAATTCCTATGGTTCTTAGAAGTCATAGTCCTTTTTCTTTGCATTCATTCGTATTGCGGATTTTTTGCAATACTATACTTGCTCGTTCGCCGGTTAATACAAAAGCAGAGCCGATGAATAAAAGGCTCTGCTTTTGTATTTTATAAGTGTTGTTTATTATCTTATTTCATTGGCTAAACGTAGCAGGTAGTCTAATTGGGTGTAGATGGCGTTCATCTCATTTTCGCTTTTTGCCGGCAGATAAGTTTTGTTGTATTCTCCATAGAAGTTTTCGTCATTGCCTACGCGTCCTTTTTCGCTTATGCAATTCACTCCGTCTATGCAGTTAAGCCATACTTTGTAGCCTGTGGGTGTGATTTCTTTTGATATGGTGATTTGGATCAAATCGACGTTCATGCAGGTTTCGGAGTTTTTGCTCCCGCTCCAAATATAGGATAGAAAGCCGGAGCCATCTATGGTAAACTCTTTGTATTGGTTGTCTTTTATGCTTGTGCCGATGATTTCGCAGGCTTCTTCTATTCTCTGGGCTTGCAGTTTGCAGCCGGTGGCAATGCCGGAGAGTAGGACTATGATTAAAAGTACTCTTTTCATAACTTGCTTCTATATATGTTTTATTGTTTATGGTCTCTTATCTTGATGGAGCCGATGACTATGTTTTCGTAAATGAGTTTCAGGTTTTTCAGTTTGGTGTTTTTTTCGTCTGTGTATTCGTAAATCATTTTGATGATTCTGTAGCAATTTTTGCCTTCAAGAGGGGTGTAGAAGAAGTATTGCTTGTTGACGGTGTCATAATTGGCAAAGGATTTCACATCTTTGAGTCGGTTGTAATGGAAAGTGTAGGAGTATTTGTTCATCTTCTTGTTGCGTTTCAGTTTTATCCGCCATTCTTTTGGAACGTCTTTGTGGGGTATGGGTGTTCTTGAATTGCCGTAGAAGTATTCAAAAGGGTGGCGGGTGTCGATTTTCCCGTCTATGGTGTATAGATATACCTTAATGGTACGCATTTTTGGCAAGGTATTGAACTCAAACATATAGAGACTGTCTCTTTGTGCAAAAAGTGTTGCACATAAAGTGCTTGCCAAAATGATAAGTAGTGTCGAGATTTTTTTCATGTTGCAAAGGTATGCACTTTTGATGATATTATTCATATTTGTATCAGAGAAAAAGAGACGGTAGGTTGGTGGTTTAACTTTTGATAACTAACCTTGCTTTGTAGTCGGGTGTCTTTATTTTCGCCAAAAGGCTTGCAGGAAGCAGAATTTATTGTATATTTGCGAGTTGGATTGGAGGGCTTGTTTTTATGCTCCTGCGATTAAATATTTGGAATTGAGAATAATAAATGTTTTGAATATGAAGAGAGTTCTATTTTTTACAGGGCTGTTCATGTTGTTGTTACCTTTGTGCGGCTTTGCACAAGGAACAGCTAATGGACCGGCATTGCTTACTCATGCTGATTTTGAAAACGGTATTCCTGCCGGTTGGACGGTGTCAAGTCAGAGCAACGTAGTTATATATAATGACCTTGCTGCTACGGGGGAAAAGTCTTTGAGAATGAAACCGGCGGCCGCTGAGGTAACGATAACTTCTCCTGAGTTTACGATTCAGCCGGGTTGTGCGACAAGGTTGGAATTCAGCCATATTCCTATTTTGAATAATCAAAATGGTGGTAGAGTTGAGGTTTTGAAGCCTAATGGTACGTGGGCTCCTTTGACCTTACAGAATCCTGTAAACCCGAGTTGTTATGACCCAAGTTACGGTTCCGGTGTTTCCGGCTTCGATGGCAGTTTCAAGAAAGTTTCATATTGGACTGGTAACAGCAATATAGATGTTGCTGATTTGGATAATTCGTATTGGAAAAGTGAGGTATTTTATTTGTATTCGACCTTGACTTCTTCGGCAACAACTGTTAAGTTCAGGTTTGTGTTGCCGGCTTCGAGTGGTGCAGCTGCCAATTTTTCGGGTTGGTTTATAGATGATGTGAGGTTGTATGTGGCAAGTGTGGCAGGTGATGAGGTGAGAGTGCCGCAGATAAGAAGCATTGTGAAAGCTCCGAACATTTCTAATTATCCTACATGTAGCGATGTGTTGGTTCGTATGCAGATAAGAGATGCAGGTGGTGCAATGTCAACTGCGGCCGATGCTGTGAAAATAGAGTTCAAGCAGGAGGACGATAACGGAGTGTATTCTACTGCAGAGGTGAATATGACTTTGGTTGATGCTGCTAATTATATGTATGAGGGAAGTATTCCTTTCAATGGTTTCGGAAAATCTACCTATTGGCGAGTATTGGCAAAGGATGCAAAGGGAAATGAAATGCGTTATCCTTTTGTGTATGGCACGTTTAACAAATATACGATAATAAGACCTTATGAGGGAACGAAGAAAATCAGGGAAACTCAGACGAGTAATCAGGAACTGATGATTCCTACGAATAAGTTGGCTTCGATGTTCCAAATGAGATATACGGCAGAGGAGTTGAGAGGAGCAGGATTCAGTGCAGGGGAAATAGGTGGCTTATATTATAATGTAACACAATCGGCAGCCGGCTTTGTAATGCCGAATTTCTCTCTATCCATAGGAAACATAGACCCTGCTTGGGTTTTAGACCAAGGCTATTTATATGCTGCTACGACTTTGACTCGTATTTATTCTAATCCGACTTTTGTGGCTCCGCCGGTAGGAGAACATTATATTCAGTTTGATGAACCTTTCTTATGGGATGGTGAAAGTGATATAATGATAAAGACTTGTTGGGGACCGGCTCCAAATGCCGGTGGAACAACCAAGGTCGAATGTATTTCCACAACAGGTAATAATAGAACGGGACAGTTTACACAAACAGGAACTTCATACGTTGAGGCTTGTACGGCACCATTCAATACTGCCGATGGTATGATAAATTACAAGGTTAACTTCAAGTTCGACTTTTTGAAGAATTGTGTTCTTCCTGTTGATGCAGCTTTGTCGGAAAAATTGGCGACACCGGCTAATCAGAAGATTAACGCAAATACCAATTCAAACTTTGGAGTGTATTTGAGGAATGATGGTTCTGGAGCTCTTTCACAAATTAAGGTTAGTTTCTTGGCGGATAACGGTTCTACCGGTAATGCAACATGGAACGGAACACTTGCTCCGGGGGATTCGACTGTTTTCAATGTTACTTCATCTTTGAATTTGCCAGCCGGCTACAGACATGTAGCAGCATGGACGAATGTTTTGCCTCCTGATATAGATTGGAATACTTTGAATGATACAATTACGTACGACATTATTTCATGTGATGGAGCAATGAACGGTGTTTATGCCATTGGTAATGTACAAGGAGTTCCTGCAACAAGGACTTTTGAAGACTTCTCGCAGGCGTTCAAAGTATTGGAAGTATGCGGTGTCGGTGCTCCTGTTACGATAAAAATAGAGTCGGGAGCTGATGATGTTTGTGGGGATATATTGAAATTTCCTACCACGATACAAGGGGCAAGTGCGACGAATACAATAACCTTTACTTCATCAAATCCGAATGTGCCGGTAAAGTTTTATGTAAATGATACTGTCAGAGGAAATACTTCTTTTGATCTTTCAGCTTGTAAATATCTGAGATTTGAGAATTTGACATTCCTTCCTGCTAAAAGCTATATGGATAACAATTCCGTTGCTATGAGCGAAAGAAGTGTAATTAAATTGTCTCAAACTTCTAATCATATAGAGTTCAAAAAATGTAACTTCCTTTCCTCAATTACTTTCGGAGCAGAGCAAACTCAGTCTGTTTGCAGTTTGAAGCCGACGGCGGTGTTGGATTTATCGGCAGCAAGTAACGTAACTATAGATAGTTGTTATTTCTCTGCTGTTGCAGATAGGGTGATAAACATTAAAGGTTTGTCGCCTACTTCTATGACAAACGGTATTGTAATTAAGAATACGACTTTCGATTATGAGTCTGTTTCGATTGGTGGTTCGCAAACTATTTCGGACAACATTATATATGCAGAATATAATGATGGTTTGTCTGTGAGTAAAAATGTTTTCAATTCATCGCCTGATATTACAACGGTCGGCGGAGAAAAGTATGCCATTATGGTGCAGGCGTCCAAGAACTTCAATATAAATAAGAATATATTCGACTTGGAGAAGATAACGGCAATAAGTCTTTCACAAATCAATGCTGGCAATTCCAAGATTGCGAATAATAAGATAAGTGTAAAGAACAGTAATGAAGGAGTTGTAAATATTCACCTTTCAGGTGTCAAGTTTTTGTCCGGTGAAAATGTCTCCATTGTTTACAATAATATATATGTATCCGATGCAGGTGTAACAGGAAAACAGGCGACAGCTTTAAGTCTTGGAAGTCAAGGACAGACAAGTACGGGTGTAATAGTCAAGAACAATATAGTCGTTTCCGAGGGAATGGGATTTGCAATATGGGAAAGGACTTCCGAAACCAATGCAGTCGCATCTTTTGCCTTATCGAATAATATGTATTATAAGATGGAAAATTCCCCTTCCAATATATTGTTTAAGTTCAATACCAACAACCTTACCTCAGCCGAACAATGGCAAACCCTTAGCGGGGAAACAAGTTCTTATTATACGGAAAATCCTTTCTTTATGGCATGGAACAATTTGCATACGACAAGTACATTTGTTTGCTATAAAGGTATCCCTATCGCTGGTGTTACAGATGACTTTTTCGGAAGAACCCGACCTGCTGCGAATACATGTATAGGAGCTTTGGAATTTGAACCTCCTACAAGTAATATATTTGTTACCTCAGTGGAGATAGGTAGCGGAGATTATAGTGAAGCTGGCGGAATGCCTGTATATTCAAGTTGTAATTTCGGACAAGAAACTGTAACTGTTAATTATAAGAACATAAGTTCCAATACCATTCCTGCAAATACTGCAAGAATGTATTATAAGGTTGATAACGGCGTTGCGGTTAACGGAGGTTTGATAACACATCCTATAGCTCCGAATACGGATTATAGATTTACCTTTACTCAAACTGCAAATTTGGCTGCAACTTCTGCCGATACGAGAATGATATTGACGGCATTTTCTTCCCTTGCCGCCGATACAGTAAACACCAATGATACAACGAGAGCTGTTATTTTGTCTAATTACCAGTTACCAGCTCTTGCAAATCAAAGTACAAATGTAAACTATGGAACAAGTGCAAATCTAAGCGTTACATCTAATGATTCTATTTATTGGTTCAAAGGAATGGACGATGATATTCCGTTCTTAAAATCTCAGAGCCTTACAACAACTCAGTTGTATGCGGATACGGCATTTTATTTCTCAGCCAAGAGAGAAATACCGGTGTTGAAGATAACAGAGTTGCAGTTCAATAAGAACGCAAGTGTTGAAAACGGTGTAACAAGTCCTTTGCCTTCGTGGGTAACTACGAATAATGCTTATGAGATAAGTAATTTCGGTAATGGAAGTATAGACTTGACAGGTTACTCGTTTGTTTATTATTCAGGTAACAATGTAGCTTTATCAACATCGCCTACGAAAACGTATAATTTCCCTGCAGGTTATATTTTGGAAGCAAATCAATCTGTTGTTCTTATACCGGTTAATGCAAATGCGGTAACTGCAGAAGGTGTCCTCGGTATATCTTCCGGTACAGTCGGAGCAGATAAGAAAACAGGTTATTTGTTGAAAGATGCAACTGGTACGGTTATAGATGCTGTTGCGGTTAACGGAGCAAATTTCGCAGCAGGACACAATGTCCCTGCAAGTGTATGGCAGGGTTCTTCTGACAATCTTACGCTTACCAATACTGCCGGAATTGTCAGAACATCAGCTACCGGCTCTTCGCAAGCGGCGTGGGTAAAGGCCTCCTTGACAAATCCTATGACAATAGGAACATATAACGACGAATTGACGATTTATACAGACAATGGTTGTTTAGGACATAAGGCTACATATAATGTGGTAATACAAAATGCACCTATATATAATCCGAGCATTGTTGAGGTTTCTGTTGTGGGACTTTCTGCCGATAGTGCTTGTACTTTGAATGAAGAACATATAAAGGTAAAGATTACCAATCTCGGTTTACAGCCTGTTTCCAATATTCCTATACAATATTATAGTAAGAAGGACAATACAATCTTCCAACAGAAAACCGACACTTACACAGAAACCATAAATCCATTTGATACGGTTGAATACACTTTGGCAGAAACTCTTGATTTGTCCGCTGTTTCAGCAGATGAAACTTTTGAGATAACTGCTATTGCCAATCTTGAAGCAGATAATATCCATGCTGATGATACGGCAAGAATGCAGCTTGTTTCTTTGATGACACCGCAACAACCGGTAGTTCAAAATGAGGATATACCATACGCAACTTCTATCGTCTTAACTGCGACAAGTCCTAATACGCTTATTTGGTATGATAGTCCGACTTCTCATCAAGAACTTTCAAGAGGAACATATACAACGCCGGTGTTGTATGAGACAGATACTTTTTATGTGGCAGCTTTGTTGGGTACAGATGCTGATGTGGAAATCGGTTCAGGAACATCGACAAATACGAATGACAATGCACCTACTCCATTTGCATTCTCCAAAAAACAGGTCAAAGAACAATATCTTTGGAGAGCAGATGAACTTGCCGGCATAGGAGAAGGCTTGATAAAGTCCGTAGGATTTAAGATTCATTCGGAGAATGCCAATGTTACAATGAGAGATTATACAATTAAGATTGGTATGACGAATGAAAATGCCTTGACGACATGGGTAGGAGGATTGCAAGAGGTCTATTCAGATAGCATCACCATAACCAAGACACCTCCTATGGCTAACGTCTGGAAAGATATGACGTTTACTAATCCTTTCTATTATGACGGAGAGTCCAATCTTGTCGTAGAGATATGCTACAATACCAATATTGCGACAGGAAAGGTGAAAACATATAATTCAACCACAACATTTAATTCTACAATAATATATCACAATGATAATACTAATGCTTGTCAATATACAGGTAACCCGGGAGCAACCTACTCTAAACGACCTAATGTGAAGTTTGGCGTTGAAAAATATGGTTGTAAAAGTGCGAGAGCAGCTCTTATTGTAGAAGTAGAACCTGCACCTACTTGCGAAGCCGGTTTAACACAGGTCATAACTCCTGTTGAAGGTACGACCATAATGTCAGGCATAGCCACTCCTGTACAAGTTGAAATAAAGAACTTCGGTACAGATCCTTTGACTTCACTTGATTTACATTGGACTGTTAACGGTACTGCACAGCCTGTTTATGCTTGGACGGGTTCTTTGGCACAGAACAGCACCGAGCTTGTAACGATAGGTAATTACATCTTTGCTTCCGGTGCAGTAGAGTTGAAAGTATGGCTT
>URCX01000094.1 GCA_900546465.1 uncultured Bacteroidota bacterium
TGCTCATGGCGGTATTCCTTTATGATCTTCTTTGCCTCTTCCTGCACAGGAGGCATGACCTCTTCCACCGCCAATAAAGCCTTAGATGCGGTTTCTTCCCGTTCCGCTTCTTCGCTTCCGGTCTCCGGTTTCACCTCCTGCGGCACATCACTTTTTTCAATCGCCGTTTCGCCGGAATAAACCGCCGATTCTTTCTTTTCAATCTCCGATTTATTTTCGTGAACCGGCGTTTTATTTTCATCTTTCGCAACAAGCTCTTTTTCAATGCTCTTTTCAGTGCATGTTTTCTGCGAAACCTTACCAGCAAGAGCAGCGCTTGCGACTTGTTCCTGTCTTCGGTCGCCATCGGAAAGCGGCAACAGCACGACAAGCAACAGAAGCACGGCTGCGGCAGCGGAAATCCACGCATACGAAGGCATTTTCAATACCAAGGATTTCTTCTTCCCTCCCGTGGCAAGGCGGAACAAACCATCCTTGTCCTCGAATACTATGTCCGAAGGCTCTTCCAATTTCTCTTCCTTGTCGTAAGCCTGCAAGAGAGCGGCGTATTGCGGATTCTTTTCCAAGAACACCTCCAATTCCTTCGCCTCCTCTCTGCTCAAATTGCCCTCTGCATAATCGAAAAGCAAAGCCTCTATATTTTCTTTCTTTATCTTCATGTTTTTGTTTATAGTTTTGACTTTAACTCTTTGAGCTTCACTCTTGCCCGAAAGATATTTATCTTTACATTCTCTTCACTCATCTGCATTATCTCTGCAATCTCCCTGATTGAGAAACCCTGCCAATCCTTCAACATCAGACATTGCCTCATTTTCTCACTCAAACGGCTTGTCAGATAATCAATCAGCTGTTTGTTTTCCAACTTATCCGTAGTCGGTTCGGCAGTAAAGACGGCATTTTGCCTCACTCTCTTATAGCGAATGCTCTTCAACATATTGTTATGAGCCGTTGCAAAAAGCCAATTCTTCACCTTAGCCTCCTCAATCTCCCTGCCATGTTTCCAAAGCGAAACAAAAGTATCCTGCAATATGTCCTTAGCAGTATCATAATCCCCAAGGTTCTTCACAAGATAACGGAACAAACCATCCGAGTGCAGTTCTATATGCAGTTGAAACTCCTTTTCGTTCACTTCTTCTTTACAGCTTTTTATACTAAGACCCCTGACGGGTGGCAAAAGTTACAGAGCAAAGCAGAAAAAAGCATTTTTCCTGTCAAAGTCCTGCAAGCACCACTTGAAATCGGCAATTCTTTAACACCAAATCAAAACGCAAAGCCCTTAAAAGAAAGTATATCCCCTAAAAGGAATGTTTTTCTAAAACTCTATCTGATAATCATTTACCGAAACGCCCTTTCAGAAAAATAAAAGGGCGAAAGAATTTATTGAAACGCCGAAAGAAAAAATTGAAAGGGCGAAAGACCGGACGGAGGTTTTATAGTATGCTGCAAGAAGGCTCTTCGGAGAGAGAGGATTTATGCGTTTTTTTGTATCTTTGTACCTTGGCAGAGGGAAAGGGAGGTGTAATAAATTTTGTAAGAGATGAAATCAGATATTTTGACCTTAGAGCAGAAGCAGAAGTATTATGAGGCTTTGTGCGAGATGCTTCAGCCTGAGAGAGTGGCTTTGTTCGAGAGTATTATAGAGAATAGGACGGATAAATTATGCGTTGTGTTGGAGGATATTTACCAGCCGCAGAATGCTTCGGCGGTATTGAGAACTTGCGAATGCCTCGGACTGCAAGAAGTGCATGTGATAGAGAATAATAACGAATACAGAATAAATCCCGACGTAGCTTTGGGATCAAGTAAATGGATTGACATTCATCGTTACAACAGAAAAGAGAATAATACCGTCGATTGTCTTTCGGCATTGAAGGCAAGAGGTTACAGAATTGTTGCCACCCTGCCGGCAGAGAAAGATGTGTCGCTTCCGGAGGTGAGTGTGGACGAACCATTGGCAGTTGTATTCGGCAATGAGTTGGAAGGCTTGTCGCAAACGACCAAGGAAATGGCAGACATCTGCATGAAAATCCCCATGTACGGTTTTACGGAGAGCTTTAACATATCTGTTTCGGCAGCAATCAGCATGTACAGCCTGACAGAAAAGTTGCGTAATAGCGGAAAAGCCCTCAATCTCTCACCGGAACGCAGATTGGACACCCTGATAAAGTGGGCTAAGCACAGCATACGCCATAGCGATGCCGTGGAAAGAGAACTTCACAAACGTCTTTTCGAGAAAAAGCAGATGGAAAATGGAAACAGAGAAAATATATAATGAGAATTGCTTGCAGACAATGGCAAGAATGGAGCCGGAAAGCGTTGACTTTGTCTTAACCTCCCCTCCATACGATGCCATACGCAATTATAAATTGTGAAAATGCTTATCTTTGCAGTCGTAAATGCTTAGTCCGTGCCGTTTATCGGCAGGTGTTTAATTGGAATTGATGGATAAAATGAATGTAAAGCAGGCAATACTTTTATGCGGTAAGGAGAAGTCTCTTTCTCGCAGGCATCCGTGGTTGTTTTCCGGTGCTTTGAAGACTGTGGAAAAAGGTGTGCAGGAAGGAGATGTGGTAAGGGTGTTGTCAAGCGATGGGGAATTTCTCTGTCTCGGTTTATGGCAGAGTGGAAGTATTGCTGTCAAGATATTGAGTTTTGATGATGTTGAGATAAACTACGATTTTATTCTTGAAAGAGTGCAAAAGGCTGTGGAATTGCGGCGTCTTTGCGGATTGTTTGAGGATAAGGAGACAACGATATTCAGACTTGTCAACGGGGAAGGCGACTTTTTGCCTTCTCTTATTGCAGATTACTATGATGGATTGCTTGTTGTGCAGTTTCACAGTGTCGGAATGTGGAGATTGAAAGAGGAGATTGTCAAGGCTTTCCGACAGGTTTTGCAATCGGCTTGCAAGGCTGTGTTCTCCAAATCTTCTTCTACTTTACCGAAACAAGGCGGGCTAAGTGCAAAGGACGAGTTTCTTTTCGGCAATTTGCCCGAAGATTGGTTCGCCAAAGAAAACGGCTTGACTTATCGCATAGATTACGCCTTGGGACAAAAGACCGGTTTTTTCATCGACCAAAGGGAAAACCGCCGATTGGTCGGAGAATATGCCAAAGGCAGGAGGGTGTTGAATGCTTTCGCTTATACGGGCGGCTTCTCGCTTTCTGCTCTCAAAGGCGGGGCAAAAGAACTTGTCAGCTTGGATATTTCGGCAAGAGCAGTGGAGATTTGCGAAAAGAATGCGGAGATGAATTTTCCTCAGAACGGCATACATAGAGGAGAGGTTGCCGATGTATTGGATTATCTCGATAGTTTGGAAAAAGGACGCTTCGACTTGATAATCTTGGATCCGCCTGCCTTTGCCAAACATCAGCGAAACCTGCAACAGGCTCTCAAAGGTTACAGAGCCATCAATCAAAAGGCAATGGAGAAGATAGCCGGCGGCGGATTGCTTTTTACATTTTCTTGTTCGCAAGCGGTGAGCAAGGACGACTTTGCCACCATGCTTTTCAGCTGTGCAGCCCTCTCGGGCAGAAAAGTCCGCATAATCAAGCAGCTTGCCGCAGGTGCAGACCACCCTCAAAGTATTTTCCACCCCGAAGGTTGTTATCTGAAAGGCACACTGCTCTATGTGGAGTAGGAAAAGGAGGATTTTGCGATGGTTTTGTTCGTTTTACGATTTCTTCGTACCTTTGCGATATCGGTAAAAAAGGATTGAGGATATGAAAATGAAGAAAGTAATTGAGGATTTCAAGGCTTTTGCCATCAAAGGCAATATGATAGACATGGCAGTCGGCATTATCATAGGCGGAGCCTTCGGAAAGATTATCACTTCCTTGGTGAATGATGTTGTAATGCCTGTTTTGGGCTTGTTAATCGGCGGAGTGAACTTCACGGATTTGAAGTTTACTTTGAAAGAAGCTGTTTTCGAAGCAGGAAAAGAAGTATCGCCGGCTGTAACTCTCAATATCGGCAACTTCATTCAGGTTGTTTTCGATTTCCTTGTGGTCGCTTGGGCGATATTTTTCTTTATTCGCTTGTTGGCAAAATTGAAACGAAAGAAGGAAACCAAGCTTGTTGAACCGGAAAAGCCGAGTGCGGAGGTTAAGTTGTTGGAAGAAATACGTGATATTCTGAAAAGCAAATAGCGGTAAGCCGATTATTTGTTATAATTTTATTGGTTTGAGACGGGAAACGGAGGTTTCCCGTTTTTTGTACGGTTTTCTATATTTGTTCTTTGATGCTTGCTTGTCGAATTTAAGGGTATATGTAATTGTTTTTGGTGTTTTCATGGTTTGGAATAGGCATTTGAAGCGGTGTATGAGTATTTGTGATTACGATTATGCGAAAACAGCTCTATTGATTTTGGGGTATTGTGTATTTTTGCTATTTTTGCAGTCGGAAAATCTTATAATTGATATCGGAATGTCCAAGTTCAGATTTATGGCTTTGCAGGAATTGGCAGAGCATCGACCTTTGGAGGTTGAGAAAACAGCGGGTGAGATGGCAGATTATTACGGTTGCCATGTGTTTAATAGGAAAAATATGTTGCGTTATCTGCCTTTGAGTGCTGTGGAAGCAATAGATTCGGCAATATTTTAAGGAGATGAAGAGGAAGGGGAAGCAAAAAAAAACGGCTTATTAGTTAAAACGGGTGTTGAAAATTGCAATATCACAAATGTGACTAAGATTTAACAAATCTATATTCTCAAGAATCAAAAACGATAATCCTGTGGAGTTTTCCCTGTGATTCTTTTAAAATACTTACAGAAGAAGCTTGGATTCGGGAAATTTAAGTTGTCCGCTATTTCCGCCACAGTTTTATTGGTGTGGCGAAGCATCACTTTAGCTGCGGTTATAACGGCTTTGTCTATCCATTCCTTTGCCGTGATGCCGCTTACCTGACGCACGACAGTACCTAAATAGCGTTCGGTGACACAAATCCTCTCGGCATAGAAGGATAAGTGGCGTTGCTCCCTGCAATGCTTGTTTACAAGATAAATAAACCGGTCGAACATTGCTTTCTGCGTTGATCGTTGAGATGTTGTGGATGGCTGATGACTTACAAACAGTTCGTTGTAATAAGCCGTAATGGTGCTTATCATATTGCGAACAGCATCGTCTGTTTTGCTGTTGACAGCTATTTCGTAGAGCAATCTGAACATCTTGTCAAGAAGCAGCCCTTCGTTTTCCGTAACAGATATAATGCCATTCTTCAGTATTCCGGTAAAAAGATTCGGAAGTTTACCGAGATGTATAAGATGAAAGACATCTGCAGGGATGCCCATACCCGTTAGTTGGAGATCTTGGCTTATTTCTATTGGCTCAACGATGGTACCCGGTGTTATGAACACTATGTTCCCGGCTTCAATCGTGTACTCCTGCAGGTTGATGATTCCACGCATATATCCACGTTTTACAATACCCATGCGGTAATCTTCAAGCAGATACGGATATTGGTTGGAATGAATGAACGACTTTAGGAAATCGTTCATGTCAATAACTATTCCGAAGCTCTTCTTGAATAAGAACTGCGATGGAAACATGTTCTGCTGATTGAACGTATCGAACATTGTTTGTAGCGTGAGAAGTTTGGGCTGCTTCATATTTGTATTTTTTTGGATGTTCTATTTATACGATTATGAATGCAAAGATAATGATTACTTCTGTTATATGGTTCTTTTTATATATAAATCGAACAAAAAGAACATATCTCCCTATTTAAGGATAATATTGTTTTTGGCATATAGCTTTATCTTTGCAAACGTGAGCAAACAAAACAAAAACGATGAAATATGACACGTAAGTATTTTTTATTGGCAATGATTTTATTGCCTATTGCCGTCCATGCTTTGTCGCTAAATGAAGCACGCAGCATGGCACGCAACAACTATCCTGCCATCCGGCAATACCGTATGATTGAGCAGAGCCGCGACTTCACTCTTGACAACGTGGCGAAAGGGTGGCTTCCGCAGGTCAGCATTTCGGCAGGAGCATACTGCTTTACGGATATCTTGAAGTCAGACCAAAGAATGGAGCAGATGGGAATGGACATGAACAACTGCATGGCCAATGCTTCTGTGATGATAAAGCAGAGTGTGTATGACGGTGGACAGATTGCGGCACGCAAAAAGGTTGTTTGGGCTGAAAGCCAAGTGCAGAAGCAGCAGCTTGATGTTTCGATGTACGCCATCAACGAACAGGTTGACCAGCTGTTTTTCAGCATTCTGCTATTGGACGAACAACTGGAACAAAACGCGTTGTTGCAGAAAGATCTGGCAACAAGCGAGCAGACCATACGCAGCATGATGACAGGAGGCATTGCCAATCAAACCGACTTGGACGCCATTCTTGTGGAAAAGTTGAAAGCCGAGCAGCAGAACGAATCACTTCTTGCTTCCCGTCAGGCTTACCTCAGGATGCTGGGCTTTTTCGTCGGAAAGGATTTGGTGGCTGATGCAGAGACATTAGAGAAGCCGACACAAGGGTATGTCAGAGCGAATGTGAATCGTCCGGAACTCAATTACTACGCATCACAGAATCTGCTCCTTGATGCACAGCGCAAGCAGCTCAACACCTTACTGCGTCCAACAGTAGGCATCTTCGGCATGGGAATGATCCATAGCAAGATGAGCGATATGCTTAACAACGGGATGATGGTGGCAGGTGTCTCCGTTTCCTGGAACATCGGTGCGCTTTACACTCGCAAGAACGATATCAGAAAAATAGAGGTGCAGCGCCAAATGAACGATTCGCAGCGGGAAATATTTCTCTTCAACAATCGGTTGCAGAATGAGGAGGCGAACGGAGCCATCGCTTTGCTGAAGCGTCAGATTGAGAAAGACGAAGAGATAGTACGACTACGTGAAAACATACGTGGCAAGAGCGACCGCAAAGTGGAGCTTGGCACGAAAAGCGTGAACGAGCTGGTGAGCGACATCAACGCCGTCAGCCTTGCCAGAGCACAGAAGGCCATGCACGAGATACAGTTATTAAAGGAAATATACAGACAAAAGAACATCAACAATGAATAAGGTTTATATTTGGGGCATGATGCTGATGCTCGTAGGCTTGGCGTCATGCGGTAATGGTGAGAAGGATTATGATGCTACGGGAACATTCGAGGCTACCGAGATTACTGTTTCGGCAGAACAGAACGGAACGCTCTTGAACTTCAGTATCAATGAAGGCGACAATGTTGAGGCAGGCAGACAGGTGGGACTTATTGATACCGTTCAGCTCTATCTGAAGGCTCGGCAGATAGGAGCCACAAAGATGGTGTATGCTTCGCAGCGTCCCGATATGGCGAAGCAGGTGGCTACCACCCGACAGCAACTGGCTAAGGCACGTGAAGAATACGACAGATTTGCAGCATTGGTAAAGGATGGCGCAGCCAACCGCAAGACTCTTGACGATGCACGAAGTCAGATGCAAGTGCTGGAGCGGCAGTTGGAGGCACAACTGTCTTCGCTCAATACTTCCACTAATAGTCTGAACGCACAGATGGGCACTGTCGATGTGCAGAAACTGCAGGTGGCAGACCAGTTGCGCAAATGCCATATCATTTCGCCCATCTCGGGCACTATACTCGAAAAATACATGGAGCAAGGCGAATATGCATCCGTGGGCAAACCGCTCTTCAAGATTGCAGACATCAGCAATATGTATCTGCGTGCTTATGTCACTTCGGCACAGCTGGAAAAGGTGAAGATAGGTCAGCAGGTGAAAGTCTTCGCCGATTATGGCGGACAGCAGAAAAAGGAATACCTAGGCAAAGTGACGTGGATTTCTTCAAAATCAGAATTCACGCCGAAGACAATTCTTACGGACGATGAGCGTGCAGACTTGGTGTACGCCGTCAAGGTGGCTGTCAGAAACGACGGATACGTCAAGATAGGAATGTATGGTAAAGTGAAATTCTGATGTCAAATGTTTTTTTGTGAATATGGATAAGGTTATTGAAGTTAGCCATGTGTCAAAGCATTATGGCAAGGTGGAGGCTTTGCATGATGTCAGTTTCTCGGTTCATAAAGGCGAGGTGTTCGGACTTATCGGTTCCGATGGTGCTGGCAAGACCACGCTTTTCCGCATCCTTGCCACGCTGCTGTTGCCTGAGGCGGGG
>URCX01000095.1 GCA_900546465.1 uncultured Bacteroidota bacterium
CCAAAGGCATTGAAGGAGTAAGCCGTTTCGTCCGCAAGTTCTGGCTTTTGAGCCACAAGGCAGAAGCTTTTGACATAAGTGAAGAAGCCGCAAGCCGTGAAGAACTCAAAATCCTGCACCGCACAATCAAGAAAGTACAGGACGACATAGAGCGTTTCTCGCTCAATACCGCCGTATCCACCTTCATGATATGCGTAAACGAACTCGGAGCCTTGAAATGCAACAAACGTTCCATCATAGAACCTCTTACCATTCTGCTTTCCCCATTTGCCCCTCACATTTGCGAGGAACTATGGCAGCAGTTGGGACATGCCGAAAGCATAAGCCGTGCAGCCTTTCCTAAGTTTGATGCAGGCGTATTGGAAGAAAACAGTTTCAAATACCCCGTTTCCATAAACGGAAAGACGAGAACCTTTCTTGAATTCCCGCTTGACATCGACCGTAACGCATTGGAAGAAGCCGTAAAAGCCAATGCCGATGTGCAGAAGTTTCTTGATGGTAAGGAAGTAAAGAAAATCATCTACGTACCGAAAAAAATAATCAACATAGTGGCATAAGTACTCTTGCCATCGCAGCGGTAAAAAAAGAATAGGGCGTTTCACTTATCGGAACGCCCTATTTCTTTTCAGTATGCCGCCATTGCGGGAGAGCTTATTTGCCAATCTCGGCAGCCAAAGCCGAAGCCTCCTCACGGCTCATAGACTCTTTCTTATTCTTCTTACCTTCCGGATTGTCGCAATAGCCCGAAAAATCAACCGTACAATTCTCCGATATAATTTTCTTGCCGATAAAGCAATTACTCCACAATGTTTCACCACTGTCTCTGTAAGAAAGAAGTTCATACTTGCCGTTCTTCTTGCCGTAAGAGTGATAGGTACTGTATGCAAGCGGTTTTATGACAACCCATCTTAAAGCGTTAGGAGTTTTATCTTTCTTTGCATGATAGCAAGCCTTTCCTTCGACTGCGACTATTGCGAAATCACTTTTGTTGATGTACAAGACACTGTGATAGTCGTTCTTTTTGTGTCTGCTAATCCAGTTGATAACATATTGATCGCCCTCATCGCTCAAAATCATGCTGTCTTTCTCCGAAAAGAAATGCTCCGGATCCTTAATGAAACGGCTATACCAGTTGCGAACAACGTCAATACTCAATTTTTTTAGTCGAAAATCCTTTTTCGGGAAACCCTTGTTGGAATACCATACAATATCAGGATTTTTAGTAATCTTTTTCGGATAGTTTATAATCAAATCCTGATTGAATGCCTTAACCAAGCTGTCGTCCTCTGTGCGGATAAGCCTTGCATCATAGTGTTTGTATATGTCTGCAAGCTTGTAATTCTTTTCCACATTCTCAAAGACCTTGGTCAAAACCTCTTTTGCCGTTTGCGACCATGCTGCAGGTGCCATTGCAATCAAGGCAATAACAAGCACCGATACTCTTTTTAATTTCTTCATAGCTGTATGATTTAACAAGTTTTTGCTTGCAAATGTATAACTTTTTTTTACAGAGCAAAGAAATCAACGGGAAAAATATCGGATTTGCATATAGACAGTTGAAACATACCGTTTTATAGCAGTCTTAGGAAGTTTGGAAAATATTTAGCAAGGTTTTTCGTTATGGTTCTGTGCAAATGGGAAGACTTAAAGGCTTTTTGAAATGAATATACTGACAATAGACGTTGAGGAATACTTCACTTTATTGGGAGAGAAGCATGATGTGCATTATGAATCCCGTTTGGAGCAGGAAGTGGAATTGTTGTTGGATATACTTGACAGTATGAACATAAAAGCCACATTCTTTATCCAAGGCGAGATTGTCAGTAAGCATACAGACATATTGCAAGAGATTACACGACGTTTCGATGTCGGTTTACACGGATACAGACATGTGGAAGCGACTAAAATGTCCATAGAGGAGTTTCGCCAAGATGTTCTTAGAGCCAAGGACATTGTCGAAGCCTTTGCGGGAAAAAGCGTATCCAAGTTCCGAGCCCCGTGTTTCGCTGTGAGAAAGGATTATGTGAAAGAACTTTTCGCCTGTGGAATAGAGACGGATTGTTCCTGTGTAAGTATCGATCACCAATTCGGAAAGAAAATAATAGAAGAGGCAAAGCCCTGTTTACTCGAATATAATGGCAGAACGATAAGAGAGTTTCCGCCGACAGCAATCTCATTCTTCGGAAAAGGCTTAGGATTTCTTGGCGGAGGTTACTTCCGTTTGCTTCCATACGGACTGATACGGCATTTCACCAAACAAAACGAGGATTACCTTATGACATACGTCCATCCGCGAGACTTAGATACCGCACAACCCATTGTGAACAACCTTTCGCCGACAAGACGTTTCAAGTCCTATATCGGCTTGCAAGGAGCGGAAAAGAAGTTGCGGCATTGGTTGGCAGAATATCCCTTTACCGACATAGCCACCGCCGAAAAACACATTGACTGGCAGTCAGTCCCCGTAGTGAGATTATAGTTTCTTTTTCCGAACCGCCATTTGAGTTTTCTAAAACGCCGTTCCGGAAAATCAGAACGCCGAAAGAATTTCCCCAAACGGCGTTTTATTTTTGCCAATCTTCGATGTCTTTACAAGTGTCTGGAAGATAATTTATTGCCAAGCTGTCAGATGCTCGTAAAAATACGGTTTGATCGTCTCTTGTCAGTTCTTTCGCAAGCTATTGGGTTGGTGGATTTGAAAATTCTTAATATCAATCGATTTGAAGCAAGCCGAAATATCAAAGAATGTGAATGGGAGAGAAGGGTATGGTTTGTAAATGGGATAGAAGGGGGAAGGTATAGATTATAGAGGGCGTGTAGAAAGCTGGGAACTTTTGTGAATGTGGTTTGAAAGGGTGGGGATTATTTCTTTACGTCCATGGCTTTTCGCAGGCTGCTGCCGAGGCAGATGAAGGCGAGGACGAGAAGCATGATTGCTATGCCCGGGATTATTGCCATGTAGGCTGCGTCAAGTATGATGTAGCCGTAGTTCTCTTTTATCATGCTTCCCCATGAGGGCATTGGCGGTTGTACGCCCAAGCCGAGGAAGCTAAGTCCTGCTTCTTGTAATATGGCAGTGGCGAAGTTGGAGGCGGTGATGACGCTTATCGGTCCTACGACATTGGGTAGGATTTGATGTAGGATTATGCGACTGTTGCTTTCTCCGAGGGCTTTGGCGGCTTCGACAAATTCTTTTTCTTTCAGTGATTTGACTTGTCCTCTTACCATTCTGGCTATATCGACCCACATGGTAAGTCCTACGGCTGCGAAGACTTGCCAGAAGCCTTTGCCTAAGGCAAAGGTGATGGCAACGACGAGCAGTACGGTCGGTATCGACCAGACGACATTGATGAGCCACATGATGATGTTGTCTGCTTTTCCGCCGTAATAGCCGGCTATGGCTCCGAGGCTTACGCCTATGATGATGGCTATGAGTACGGATATGAAGCCTACGGAGAGGGATACTCTTGTGCCGACTATGAGTTGGGAAAGCATGTCTCTGCCGTATCGGTCTGTGCCGAGAAGGTAGGTGCGTTTGGTGATTTTGAACTTAGTGTCGGCTGTAAGGCTGAGGGTGTCTCCTGCGTTGGGTGTATCTCCTGTGTAGGTTTCGAAGTAAGATGTGTTGCCGTTTGTCCATCGGCGGTAAACAGGTACGGAGGTATAGGGCGAGGGTTTGCCGAAGAGGAGTTGCTCAAAAAGGTTGGTTTTCTCTGTTACGGGCTTTGGAATTTGCAGCATCTCGATTTGGAAGCCTGGTTTTTTGACGGCTATTTCCAAGTGTTGTTCATTGGCGTAAGGTGTGCTGTCGGGGCTTATCAGGTAGGCTCCGAGTGCGAGCAGGACAAACAGTCCGATAATGCAGAGGCTTATCAGTCCGAGTGGGTCTTTGAGCAGTTGACGTATTATGCTTTTAGAGCAGCCCGAGGGCAAGTTTTGCTTCATCGCTTATTTTCTCGGGAGACCATGCCGGCTCAAAGGTTAGTTGGATTTGTACGTTGTTGACGCCATCGGTGTGTTTGACGGCTTCTTCAACTTCCAATGGGAGATTGTCTGCAACGGGGCAGTTCGGTGCGGTGAGCGTCATAACTATGAGAACGTCTTTGTCATCGTTTATGTCTATATTGTATATAAGTCCGAGTTCGTAAATATTGACCGGTATTTCGGGGTCGTGAATTGTTTTGAGGACTTGTACTATGCGGTCATGCAATATATCTTTTTCGTTCATTGCTTTATTCTTGTTTTTGTTTGATGGAAAACGCCAAGGCGTAGAGTTTTATTTGTTTTATCATGCTTAAAAGTCCGTTGGAGCGGGTAGGGGAGAGGTGGGTGCTCAGTCCGATGGTATCGATGAATTTAAGGTCGGCGGCATAGACATCTTCGGGTTTCTGAAAGTTGAAGACACGCAGCAGAAGAGTTATTATGCCTTTTGTTATGACGGCATCGCTGTCTGCTTTTATGTCCATCAATCCGTCTTTCAGGGTGGCGCTTACCCATACGCGGGATTGACAGCCTTTGATAAGGTTGGCTTCCGTTTTGTCTTTCTCGTCTATCTGAGGGCAGTTCTGTCCCAATTCTATGATGTAGGCGTATTTATCCATCCAATCTTCAAAATTGGCAAATTCATCTATGATTTCCTGTTCTATGGCTTCTATTGTCATCGGTCTATTGTTTTAATGATTTCGTCTATGTATTCTCTGTTGTTGGCAAGTCGCGGAACTTTATGTTGTCCGCCGAGTTTGCCTTTATTTTTTAACCATTTGTAGAAAGTTCCTTGCGGTGCTGATATGATTTGCGGCATTTGCAAGACAAGGTTCTTGTATCGTTTTGCTTCGTAATCGGAGTTGACTTCTTGGAGTGCCTTGTCGAATATTTCGGTGAAACTTTGCAGGTCGGCAGGTGCTTTGCCGAATTCCATAACCCATTGATGGCGTGTTTGGTTTTCCGCATGGTCGAAAAGAGGTGCTCCCGTGTATTCGTTTACACTTGAATCGGTTTCACGGCATGCAATGTTCAGTGCTTTTATGGCATTATCCACTATCACTTCTTCGCCGCAGGCATTGATGAAGTTCTTGGTGCGTCCTGTGATTTTGAAACGATAGGGGGCTTTCTCGGTGAAAGAGACGGTGTCTCCTATGGTGTATCGCCATAAACCGGCATTGGTGGAAATCAACATGGCGTAATTCCTGCCGATTTCGATCTCGGAGAGAGGCACAACCTTTGGATTGTCTTCGCCTATTTGCTCCACAGGAATGAATTCGTAGTATATGCCGCAGTCCAAGAGTAGAAGCATGTTGTCGGAGTCGCTTCTGTCCTGCAATCCGAAGAAACCTTCTGAGGCGTTGTAGGTTTCCATGTAATTCATGCTTGAAGGCAGTATTTCCTCGAATTGTTTGCGATAAGGCACAAAGCTGACTCCTCCGTGGAAATAGACTTCTATGTTCTGCCAGATGTCTTCTATGGATTTGGAAGTTCGTTCCATTATTTTTTTCAACAATACCATCATCCATGAAGGAACTCCGGAAAGACTGACTACGTTGGATGTTATGACGGAACTTATCATGCGTTCGAGCTTGCTTTCCCATTCCGGCATGAGTGCTATTTCCTTTTTAGGCACTCGGTAGAACTCTGCCCAGAAAGGAAGGTTGTCTATTATGATTGCTGATACGTCTCCGCAGAAGATGTCGCTTCCTGTCTCGTTTTCTTGTTTCGAGCCGCCGAGAGCAAGGTTCATTCCGGAAAAAAGCCTTGTTTCTGGGTGATTGTTGCAGTATAAGGCAAGCATATCTTTGCCGGCTTTGTAATGACAATCGTTGAGGCATTCCTCGCTTACGGGTATGAATTTGGATTTGGTGGACGTTGTTCCGGAAGACTTGGAAAACCATTTGATTTGGGATGCCCAAAGAACGTTGTTCTCTCCACGTCTTATCCTTTCAAAGAAAGGAAGCAGGCTGTTGTAGTCATTGACAGGCACTCTTTCGTTGTAATCCTGCCAAGTCTTTATTGATTTATAGTCATAGAACTGTCCCCAGACGGTATTCTTTGCCGTATCCACAAGTTCTTTCAATAGGGTTTCCTGAACTTCCACAGGGTGATGCATGTAGTTCTCTATTTGAGGTATCCTCTTTTGCATCACTTTACTCATCAGCTCGTTTATCATATATGTTTTTGTTTTTGCATTATTTTATTTGGGTGCTTTTGCAACCAATATGGCTGCAATTATTCCGTAAATCAACAAGGGCAGAGCCACGGCAAGAATCGGTGGAAGGTTTGCATTGGTTGCGAAAACCTTTGTCAGTTTCATGAACAAGATAAGGCTGAATGCCAGAGTTATTCCGAAAGCAAGGTTCAAGCCTGTGCCGCCACGCTTTTTTTGAGATGACAGAGAAACCCCTATGACGGTCAGTATGACAAAGGCAATGGGGTTCAACAGTCGTTGATATTTCTCAACCTGCAATTCCGTTACTATGCTGCTGCCTCTCATTCTCTCTCTCTCTATTGCTTTATTCAACTGTGAATAATCCAACACTTCTGTTTTGATTTGGTTTATGTTGAATTCATGCGGTAAAAGACCTATGTCGATATGTTTTTCCTGACCTTGTTCGATAGTCTCTTGTAAACCGTTTATGTTCCTGATGTTGTAGTTCTTCATTATCCAATCTTTGGAAATGGAATCATAGGTTATTTGCTCAGCATGTATCTTTTGAGTGATTGTGCCTTTGGAAAATATTTCACGAGTGAACTTATAGCCTGTTACTCTCTCGTTGTTGTAGTATTGAATATAGATTTGTCTGCCTTTTTCCGTCTGTATGTGTATGTCATGGTGCTGGTTATGGTAAGGGTCGCGGTAGTAAGTCCTCTCGTAATTCAATCGCGGTACGTTCAATTTGGGTATCAATATATTGCTGAGCCATAAATTCATGACACCTATGAGAATGGCACTGATGACAAAGGGTAACATATATCTTCGGAAGCTGATTCCGCTGCTCAAAACGGCAATGGTTTCGCTTCGGGAGGCGAGTTTGGAACAGATGAATACGACTGAAATGAAGAAAAAGAGGTATCCGTACATGTTTACGAAGTGGGGAACGAGGTTAAGGTAGTAATCGAATATCAAACCTTTGATCGGAGCATTGTTTGATATGAAATCGTCCAATTTTTCGGACAAATCGAATACTATTATTATAAGACTGATTAAGCCGACTGATACAAAGAAAGTTACCAAGAGCTTTCTGATGATGTAAAGGTCTAATATGTTGGCGATGATATACTTTTTTCGTCTCCTGCTCATTGCTTTCCATCTCTACAATCTGCGTCCCAATTTCTCCACCATACTGTTTTTCCAACTCAAAAAGTCGCCTTCTATTATGTGTTGCCTTGCCTGACGCATAAGTTCGAGATAAAAGCTCAAATTATGTATGCTTGCGATTTGCAAAGCAAGTATTTCCTGCGATATGAATAGATGTCTTAGGTATGCTTTTGTATAAAGCGTATCGACTTCCGCTGTTCCGTTAGGGTCGATAGGGGAAAAGTCTGTTTTCCATTTCTCGTTTCTCATATTCATTATGCCCTCGCTTGTGAATAACATGGCGTTCCGTCCGTTTCTGGTGGGCATTACACAATCGAACATATCCACTCCGCGGGCTATTTCTTCCAAAAGATTTATGGGAGTACCCACTCCCATGAGGTATCTCGGCTTATCTTTGGGAAGAATTTCGCAACACAATTCCGTGAGTTCGTACATTTGTTCCACAGGTTCTCCAACGGACAAACCGCCTATTGCATTGCCTTCGCAGTCAAAAGAAGAGACGTATTCACAACTCTTTTTCCTTAAATCCTTATATACGCTGCCTTGAACAATAGGGAAAAGACTTTGCTCATATCCGTATTCGCATTCCGTCTCTCCAAATCTTTTGACACATCTTTCCAACCAACGGTTTGTCAAATCAAGGGATTTTTTTGCGTAATTGTACTCACATGGGTAGGGCGTGCATTCATCGAATGCCATTATGATGTCTGCACCCAATGTTCTCTCAATATCGATTACTCTTTCAGGCGTAAAAACATGTTTGGAACCGTCTATATGGGAACGAAATAC
>URCX01000096.1 GCA_900546465.1 uncultured Bacteroidota bacterium
CGGCAATACACTTTTGACCGCCGAATATCTTAACGCCCAAACGTTTGCTTTCCGATTCACGTCCGTTGCTCGAACTACCGACACCTTTCTTATGAGCCATATCCTATTCCTCCCTTATTTGAGTTACTACTGATTTAGTACAAAACTGCCAAACTACTTAATATCCGTAATCAATATCTGTGTCAAGTATTGACGATGACCATTCATCTTTTGATAGCCTTTTCTTCTCTTCTTATGGAAGACCAATACTTTTTCACCTTTGATGTGCTTGATAACTTTGGCGCTCACGCTTGCTCCCTCTATCACAGGGGCACCGACAGTAATATTACCATCTTCATCTTTCAGCATCACGGTGTCAAAAGATACCTCCGCTCCTTCTTCATTCTTCAAGCGGTGAACAAATATCTTTTGTTCTTTCTCTACCTTGAACTGCTGTCCTGCTATTTCTACTATTGCGTACATTTTTATACTTGCTTTCTTAGTTAATCTCGTGTCAAACGAGGGTGCAAAATTAGCAATTAAATCCATACTGACAAAACAAATCAAAGAAAAAAAACATCGTTTCAAATCAAAGCCCTGAAAATCACTTGAATTATTTTTGTCGCCAAACATACCGAAGCAAGCCTCTCGGCATATCTTAGCCGAAGAGAATATCTCATTACATCGGCAAAAGAAGAAGAAAATTCCATATCCCCATATCCTGGTATCATTGCTTATTCTCAAAAATAGTCGTAGAAAATTCATGTAACCAAAAGAAAATTCGTACCTTTGTGGTCAAATTTTTAAGCTCGCTGACAGTTTATGCTTTTCAGAGAATTGTCTATGAGCTTCTTATTAAAAGGTATAACAGATTAGACACAAAATAATATGAGACTGAAAGGGGTTATTTTCCTATTATTCATCGTTGTCGGTGCAACGACTTTTGCTCAAAAGCGAAGTCTGACAGAACTTGCAGACGAAGCTTTCGACTCCAAACAATATGTAACAGCCATCGACCTATACAAGAAAGCCTACACAAAAGTAAAAGGCAATCGGCAGGAAAAAGATAGAATCATGTTCCAACAAGCCGAGTGCTATCGTTTAATCGACGATAAGAAATCAGCCGTGAAAACGTACAAACGGCTTGTAAAAGCGAAATACTACACAGAACAGCCGAAAATATTCCTATATATGGCAGACATACAAAAGTTCAACAGCGAATGGGACGCTGCCGAGTACAATTATAAGGAATACCTGAAATTAGTTCCTGATGATGCTCTTGCAAAAAGGCGTTTGCAATCCATAGCATTAGCAAAAAAGTGGATAGACAACCCTACCAGACATCAGATAAAGGAAGAGAAAAACGTAAATACGGAGTGGAATGAATGGGCACCCCGTTACCTCGGACAGGACGAGCAAACCACGCTTACCTTTACCTCCTCCCGTCCAAGCGAAGAAAAAGCAGAACGAGATGTATGGACAGGAGAATACTTCTCTAATATATATGTAACGACAAAAGGGAACAATCGGGAATTATCCGAACCTGACCTTATCTCCGTTGACCAAATCAACTCCGACGCCAACGAAGGAGAGCTTGTGATGGTTACAGGAGCGAAAACACAAAGAGTTTATTTCTCTCGTTGTAACATCAAAAAGAACAAACAACTCAGCTGTGCCATATATACCAATAAGCCGGAAGAGAAAAAAGGCAAGCAAAGCAAACAACAGAAAAACGACAAAAGCAGCAAAACAGACGAAAACCCATCACCATTTGTCATGATAGACTTAGGCGACACAGCCTACAACTACTTCCACCCGGCAATCAGTTCCGATGAATTAACCTTGTATTTTTCCTCAGATCGTCCCGGAGGTGAAGGAGACTACGACCTTTGGAAAGCAACAAGAAGTTCCGTAGACGAAACATTCGGCAATGTAACCAACCTCGGCAAACAAATCAACACCGAAGGCAAGGAAGAATTTCCGACACTCCGTTCCGACACAAGACTATATTATTCCTCCGACGGTCTGCCCGGCTTGGGAGGCTTCGACCTCTTCTACACAGAATTGAAAGACGGCGAATGGAGCGAACCGCAAAACCTTATGTATCCGATAAACAGCCCATACGATGAAGTCGGCATTGTATTCAACCACGTAGAAGAAGAAACCATAGCAGCCGAAGAAAGCGGATATTTCTCCTCAAACAGAGAAGGCGGCACAGGCGGCGACGACATCTACTCGTTCTATCGGGCACCGTTGTTGTTCACCTTGAAAGGCAAGGTAAAAGACGACAAATCCATGCAGGCAATCGATGGAGCGAAAGTCAAACTGATAGGCGATGACAACACCGCATTAGAGACTCGAACCAACAGAAAAGGAGAATACGAATTTACAGACAAACAAATCAGATACAACGTCAACTATAAAATTCAGGTATCGCAAATCGACTATTTCAATACCGAAGGAAAAGAGAACACAGTAGGACTTACCACAAGCAAAGACCTCGTTCACGACTTCCGTCTTACCCCTATACCGAAAGAACCGGTCGTACTACCGGAAATAAGATACGATCTTGCAAAATGGGACTTGAAAGACCAATACCAAGACTCGCTTTCCGACCTTCTTGTAATCCTCGTAAACAATCCGACATACGTAATCGAATTAGCTTCTCACACCGACTCACGTCCGTTCCTCCGCGTAACCAATGACACACTCAGCCAAAGAAGAGCAGAAAGCGTTGTTGACTTTCTATACGCAAGAGGCATAGAAAGAGAACGCCTTGTACCAAAAGGCTATGGGGACAGAATACCGAGGACATTGAAACACGACTGCGAGGTAGAGATGAACGGTAAAACATATCATTTTCCAAAAGGAATAACACTTACCGATGAATACATCTCCAAGCTCAAAACCAAAAACGAAAAAGAAGCTGCACATCAACTAAACAGACGAACCGAATTTCGTATTTTGAGAACGGACTACGTACCTCAATCAGTACGCGACAGTTTAGCCGATGCAGCTTTGAAAGCCCCTATCGTGGACATGGTAAAAGGCACAATCCCTCCGCCTGACACCGAAATACCAATCGTATATACAGACAACCATATCAAAATAACCATGATAGACGGCAACAAAGCACAAATATATATAATATTGAACGGAAGAGCCGTGCCGTGTATCTATGATGAACGCTACAAAGACGCAGCCGTATTGGATTGGGACATAGCAATGGACTTCCTTTTGACCGGAAGAATAACCAAAGACGACTTCCGCGACCGCGATAAAGCCTTTGACGATGAAGGAAACATCTTGGACAATTCCGTATTGACTTTCAAAAACGCATACATAGGCAAATACTTTGCCGACAAATACGAAGTAATCGTACGCAAAGGCATGAAATACAACATGATTGTAAACAAAAACGGCTTGAAAGACTTCGGAACATTCACCTTCTCGAGAGCAAGAGGCGAAATAATCTTTGAATAACAAGCAAAGAACGAAAAAAGCGGGAGCAGAACGGACAACAAAGTTCTACTCCCGCTTCTTTTTATTCTAAACCGCCACTTATCCGCACAGCAAAACGCATTTCCGATTGAACTCTCGCATTAAGAGACGATTGCACCGCATTCTTGCTATTTTGCAAGAGCTTGGCAAATAATCGCATTCCTAATTACATGAAGAATTTTCCGCATTTTCGCAAAGGGGAAGCCTTGTTGTGGGGAAGGGGGTGTTACAAAAAAATCGCTACGATTGCAGATGCTTCTGTTGCGGGACTTGGATATTATTTCGTACATTTGCAGGCGAAACATAAATAGATATGTAGATACATAGAAATAGAGTAATAGAATTATAAATCGAGCTTTAAGCTCTTATTCTCTCCTTTTTGAAAACCGCCAATTTTCAAATCACCTAAGAGAATAAGCAGTTCGGGGTTCGCGTCTTTGGGCGTGAACCGTTTTGTGCTTATTTTAGGTGTAGGTTCTTGGCGGTACCTCAAAAGGTGATAAGCAAATGCAAAACGGTCTCGCCTTTTTTGTTTGGCTTTACGGAATGGGGGCTTGGGCATAAAGCACAAAAAACCGCCATGAACAAAAACAGTAACCTTCACAAAGCCAAGAAGGCGAAAGCCGATGAGTTTTACACTCAACTTTCCGACATTGAAAAAGAATGTTCTCACTATAAGGAACATTTTAAGGGAAAAACAATTCTCTGTAATTGCGATGACCCTCGCATAAGCAACTTTTTCTTCTATTTTTCTGCCAATTTCGAGTATTTGGGCTTGAAAAAGCTGATTGCAACCTGCTATAAAAATCAAGATATTAACCTTTTCAGCGAGGGAAAGAGCGAAAAGGCTGTCTATATCGTCTATGAGGGCGACCGCAACGGCAATAAAAACGTCGATAACAACGAATTGGATATAAGAGAACTGCAAGGAGACGGAGACTTCCGCTCCCGTGAGTGCATAGAACTGCTGAAACAAGCCGATATAGTGGTAACAAACCCACCCTTTTCCCTCTTTCGGGAATACGTTGCCCAACTTATGGAATACCAAAAGAAGTTTCTAATTATCGGAAACATGAATGCAATTACCTATAAGGAAACTTTCCCTTTAATAAAAGAGAATAAGGTTTGGCTTGGTTGCACTTCAGGAAGTAAAAAATTTGAAACGCCTCTATCGGAAGACGAAAAGATATCAAAATTTATAGACAAAGACGGAAAATGTTGGCAAGCACTCGGAAACACTTGCTGGTTTACTAACCTTGAACACAGCAAACGGAAAGAAAATCTGATACTTTACAAACATTATACAGCAGAAGAATATCCTCATTATGACAATTTCAACGCTATAAATGTAAACAGGGTAACTGATATTCCCTGCGATTATGACGGAATCATGGGTGTACCGATTTCATTCTTGGATAAATACAATCCTGAACAGTTTGAAATAATTTGGCAAGCCAGTGGCAACACACGAGCCTCTACTCCGAAAGAAATATTAGAGGAATTATCTTATACACCACACAAAGAAGACAGAGGCGGTTGCACTGTTATAAACGGCAAACGCACATACGGTAGAATATTTATACGGAAACAAACAATATAAACCTTATGAAGATAGAGTTGAAGAAGATTAAGATTCGCGAATTGGTGGAAGGATATAAAGACAGCAATGAAGAGGGTGTTGTCGGTTGGGGTGGAAGGCTTAATATCCGACCCAAGTATCAGAGAGAGTTTGTTTATAAAGATAAACAACGGGATGCGGTCATCGATACGGTAAGCAAGGGCTTCCCTTTGAACGTCATGTATTGGGTAAAGTGCGGCAATGATGAATATGAAGTGCTTGACGGACAGCAAAGAACCATCAGCATTTGCCAATACGTCAGTGGGATTTTCTCCTACGATATGAGGTATTATCACAACTTGCAGGAAGATGAACAGAAGAATATTTTGGATTATGAACTTATGGTTTACTTCTGCGAAGGCAGCGATAGCGAGAAACTGCAATGGTTTCAGACCATCAATATTGCGGGAGAGAAGTTGACGGAACAGGAAATCCGCAATGCTGTTTACTCGGGTGCGTGGACCACGGACGCAAAAAGATATTTCTCAAAGAGGAATTGTGCCGCTGAAAACATAGCCAAGGATTATATGAACGGCAGTGCTATTCGACAAGACTTCCTTGAAACGGCTGTTTCTTGGATTAGCAAAGGCAATATCGAGGCTTATATGGGTAATCACCAACATGAATCGAATGCGAATGAACTTTGGCTTTATTTTCAAGGCGTCATAAATTGGGTGAAAGCTCTTTTCCCGAATTACAGAAAGGAGATGAAGGGTTTGGATTGGGGCTTGTGGTACAATAAATTGAAAGACGAGAAATTCGATTCGGCGAAATTGGAAGAGGAAGTCAGCCGTTTAATGCAAGATGAGGACGTTACCAATAGGCGGGGCATTTATGAATATGTTCTGTTCGGCGATGAAAAGCACCTAAACATAAGAACATTCCGAGAAAGCGACAAACGATATGCCTACGAAAGCCAATTAGGCATCTGTGCCTGCTGCGGAAAACATTTTTCCATTGAAGAAATGGAGGCAGACCACATTATGCCTTGGTCAAAAGGCGGAAAAACCGAACGCGACAACTGTCAGATGCTTTGCAGACAATGTAACAGACAAAAAAGCAATCGATAGAACAAGGCATTTGAGGGAAGCGAAAAAACGAAACGCCTTTTGCATAAATCGAAACGCCCTTTGGAAAAATTATAAGGGCGTTTTAATTTTCTAAATCGCCGTTTCGGTAATCACCTGTCTTTCAATACTGTTTTCACCGGCTGCCATTACGGATTTCTTTCTTACGAAAAGCGGCATATATCCGCTGCGAGATTTATTGTACAAAGTCTTTAATTTATGTTGCGAGTACAAAAAGTTTCTCTATCTTTGTAGCAAATTCACAAATACAGGCTATGAGAAAATACAACTTGCTTTTAATCCTGCTTTGCCTCTGTTTTCAACATGCAAACTTTGCACAAAAGAGCCATAAGGGCTTTTGTATAGAGACCTCCGCAGTTATAGAGGGTTTAAGTCAGAATATGAATGATGATTGGGAGAGATATTCCGATTTATTCTCTTGTTTGAAAGGCGACAGCTTGTTTTTCTGTCGTGCGGACTATTATAACCCCAAGCAAATCGAACTTTTCAAATACGATATAAAGACGGCGACTTATTGCAGAGATAAAGTAAATCTCGAACCCTTGCTTTGCAAGGATGGTTCTGCATATTATCTGATGAATTTTGCCGTTAACGATAAGTATTTGGTTCTTTTCGCCTCCAATGACGAATGGCAATTTTTGTTTTTCTTCAAAAGGCAGAACGGTAACTATGTATATGATTTCAAATACAAGGATACCGACAACCTTTTCATGCAAGGGCTTGAATTTCTTCCAAATGGCAAACTCCTCGGCTTGAAAAACTATGTTCATCCCATTGAAACAGCCGACGAGAGTACCAAGCTTTCCGTTTTCAATCCCGAAACAAAAAGCATCGAAAAGGTCGTTAAGGTTGATTTTCCCCTACCTTTGTACTCTCTTACGACGCCTTACTCCATTTTATCGGTGAACGACAGTTCTGTTTTCCTCTCTCAGAGGGGCGATTACAAAATAAGCGAATACGATTTCGACCTTAAAGAAAAATCCGTTCTTACAAACAAGGAAATTTCTTGGGACAGAATGCCGCAAAGTCTTTCGGACAGCATTATGAATATAAGCAGGCAGTCGATAGATCGGTTATACGTCTTTGATAAAGTCAAAGAACGCTACTCCTGTATCCATCGCATTTATTCCGATTCGGATAAATTGTTTGTCTTGTACAGCAAGAAAGGGAAGTTCTACCGTTACTGCTACGACGTTTGGAGGAAAGAGAACGGTGAGTGGAAACTCAAGGAAAAGGAAATCAAGGATTACTCTTCTTCCATAAGGCATTTCTATAAGCGTTCCTTGTTCGGCTTCAATGATGATCACTTCTACTTAATCGGAGACAAGGTTCTGAGATTGGGAGTACGACCGCCGGACTTGGGTTGCCACATAAAACCGGTGTATATGTTGAAGTTGAAAAAATATTTGATGAACAACACCATACCTTATTGCGTCGAGGTATTATCTTTCAAGTAAATGAAAACAAGGATTTCAGTATTTGCCGTATTCTTATCGCTTTTCTTTGCCTCTTGCGGCACAAGCAGCGATTTATTTACCTACATAGGCACGGATAGGAAGAAGCATTCTTTGGTGGAAACGGACAAACATAGCATTTATGTGCTGTTCTCCACCTTGGGTTGCCATGAGTGTCATGAGAGATTGAACGATTTCTTGGAGGAAGAGGGCTTATATAATAATGACAGCATTGATGTGGTCGGAATTATTGCCGTTCCGAAGAAAGAACGCAGGGATATGTTGATACAGAAGCTGATGATATCGAAAATGCACAGGTACTATCCCGCAATGAAGCACTTTC
>URCX01000097.1 GCA_900546465.1 uncultured Bacteroidota bacterium
AAAGTTTTTTAGTCTTCGCAATCTTTTCCGCAGAAAGTATTGTGCCTACTCTTATGTCTGTTTTTGCAAAATCGTCAAAGCTGATGGATTCTTTTTGAGCTTCTACGTTTGCTTCCGACAAAGCATTATCTTTCTTCGTTTGCTGTAATTTTTCGATTTGCAAGGCAATTGCTTTATCGTCTATCTGTTCAAACAGAAGTTCGGGAGCGTTTATCTCTGCGTTTTCGGGCAACAATTCCGTGCTTTCTGCCTCAAACCATGCCACAGGCTGCATGTTCAACATCTTTGCAAGTTTTTCCGCAGTCATAGGCATGAAAGGGGAAGCCAGAACGGCAAGTTCGGCACATATCTGCAAAGAAATATTCAATACAGTGGCTGTTCTTGCCTCATCAGTCTTGATTGTTTTCCATGGTTCGTTCTCCGTAAGATACTTATTGCCTGTTCTGGCAAGATTCATGAGTTCGTTCAGAGCCTCACGGAAGCGATACTGTTCAATGGAACGACCAATCCTTTCAGGGAAAAGACGTATTTCTTCAATCGTTTGTTTGTCATAGTCCGATAATTCACCTTTCGCAGGAACTTTTCCGCCGAAATACTTATGCGTAAGTACCATGGTGCGATTGACGAAATTACCGAATATTGCGACAAGTTCGCTATTGTTGCGAGTTTGAAAGTCTTTCCATGTAAAATCATTGTCCTTTGTTTCCGGAGCATTGGCACACAAAACATATTTCAACACATCTTGTTTTCCGGGGAAGTCTTTAAGATATTCGTGAAGCCAAACCGCCCAGTTGCGTGAGGTTGATATTTTATCTCCTTCAAGGTTCAAGAACTCGTTTGCAGGAACGTTTTCCGGTAAAATGTAATCCCCTGCGGCTTTCAGCATTGCAGGGAAAATGATACAATGAAAAACAATATTATCTTTACCTATGAAATGCACTAATTTCGTATCGCTGTCTTTCCACCACTTTTCCCAATCCTCTGGTTTAAGTTCCTTTGTATTGGAAATGTAACCTATCGGAGCGTCAAACCAAACATAAAGCACCTTTCCTTCGCTATCGGGAAGCGGAACTTTAACTCCCCAATCCAAATCTCTTGTTACAGCCCTTTCCTGCAAGCCTTGTTCAATCCAACTCTTGCATTGTCCGTAAACATTGGTCTTCCATTCTTTGTGTCCTTCCAAAATCCACTCTCTCATGAAGCCCTCGTAATCGTTCAAAGGCAAATACCAATGTTTGGTCTCTTTCAGTTGCGGTTCCGAGCCGGAAAGAGTCGATTTGGGATTGATTAAATCCGTTGCAGAAAGAGAAGTGCCGCATGCCTCGCACTGATCTCCGTATGCTTTTTCATTGCCGCAATGCGGACAAGTACCTGTAATATATCTGTCTGCAAGGAAGGTCTCGGCTTCGGCATCATAATACTGCATTGAAGTCCTTTCCACGAATTTTCCTTTGTCATATAAATCTTTGAAAAAGTCCGATGCCGTGCGATTGTGTATAGGGCTTGTCGTTCGAGAGTAAATATCGAACGAAATGCCAAACTCCTGAAAAGATTGCTTGATTATTTTGTGGTATCTGTCCACTACGTCTTGCGGACTTACGCCCTCTTTCCTTGCCTTTATTGTTATAGGCACTCCGTGTTCATCACTGCCTCCTATCAACAACACATCTTCTTTCATCAATCGCAAATATCTGGCATAGATGTCGGCAGGTACATAAACGCCTGCCAAATGCCCAATGTGAACAGGTCCGTTTGCATAAGGTAAAGCCGTAGTTATGCAATAGCGTTTGAACCTGCTGTCGGATTTCAAGTATCTCATATTCCCATTCTTATACTTCAGTTTGCAAAGGTACGAAAAAAAAACAAGCTACATGGTTTAGACACACCATTTTACGGTGCTGTACTGTTGTCGAAACGGCCTTTGAATACTAAAATGCACTGTCGGGCAAAGTAATGTCGCTTTTTGATTTTCAATCGTTTTATTGCGGATTAACAATGATTGCATTCTAATAATTTTGTCATGAACCGCAAAAGCAGTACCTTTGCATTCACACAGCCTTTTGTCGGCTTTAATTTGTTTTCTCGAATATGGAAAATGACAAAGATTTAATCGAAAGCGTAACAAACGAGCAATACAAGTACGGATTTGTTACAGATGTGGAGACGGATTTGATTGAAAAAGGATTGAACGAAGAAGTGATATGCCGAATATCCGAAATGAAACAAGAACCCGAATGGTTGAGAGAATTTCGTTTGAATGCTTATCGCAAATTCCTCAAAATGGAAATGCCGAAATGGGCACATTTGGATATACCACCCATAAACCTTCAAGACATTATATACTATGCCGCACCTAAAAAGAAGAAGCAACTTGAAAGTCTTGATGAGGTCGATCCCGCATTATTGGAGACCTTCGATAAATTAGGCATTTCGCTTGATGAACAGAAGCGATTGAGCGGAGTTGCAGTTGATGCGGTTATGGATTCGGTCAGTGTGAAGACTACTTTCAGGGATACATTGGAAAAAGCTGGCGTTATATTTTGTTCATTCGGAGAGGCTGTGAAGAATTATCCGGATTTGGTTAAGCAGTATTTGGGTAGCGTGGTTCCTGCGAGCGATAATTATTTTGCAGCTTTGAATTCTGCTGTATTTTCCGATGGAAGTTTCTGTTATATTCCCAAGGGAGTTCGTTGCCCTATGGAATTATCTACGTATTTCCGTATAAATGCAAGCGGTACAGGACAATTTGAACGTACGCTTATTGTTGCCGACCAAGCAAGCTATGTTTCTTATATGGAAGGTTGCACGGCACCGAGACGAGACGAAAATCAACTTCATGCGGCGATAGTGGAAATAGTTGTCATGCAGGACGCCGAAGTGAAATATTCGACAGTTCAAAATTGGTATCCGGGAGATAAGGACGGAAAAGGGGGAATTTATAATTTCGTAACCAAGAGAGGCATCTGTAAAGGCAATAATGCAAAGTTGTCATGGACACAGGTTGAGACAGGTTCCGCCATAACATGGAAATATCCGAGTTGTATATTGCAGGGAGATAATTCCGTAGGGGAATTTTACTCTGTTGCCGTTACGAATAATCATCAACAGGCAGACACAGGTACAAAAATGCTGCATATAGGTCGCAATACCAAGAGTACCATAATAAGTAAAGGTATATCGGCTGGCAAAAGCCAAAATTCTTACAGAGGATTGGTCAGAGTGAATAAAGCTGCCGAGAATGCAAGAAACTATTCCCAGTGTGATTCTTTATTGCTTGGAGACAAGTGTGGAGCTCATACGTTCCCATATATAAAGGTTGAAAATCAATCTTCCGTTGTAGAACATGAAGCTACCACATCAAAAATTTCTGAAGACCAACTTTTCTATTGCCGTCAGAGGGGAATAAGTCAGGAACAGGCGATAGGCTTGATTGTAAACGGCTATGCAAAAGAGGTGTTGAATAAGTTACCCATGGAATTTGCCATTGAAGCTCAAAAGTTGTTGAGTTTAAGTCTTGATGGTTCTGTCGGGTAAAATGGAAAAGAAAGAGTTTTTACCTGAGGTGAAAAAAGGAATAGATGTAAAGAAGATTTTAGTAATCCGATTCAGTTCCATCGGAGATATAGTGCTGACAACACCTGTTGTCAGGGCTTTGAAAGCCGGTTTTGGCGGACTTGAATTGCATTATCTGACGAAAAGCCAAAATGCAAGATTGTTGCAAAACAACAAATACATAGATTGCATACATCTTCTTGACAAACGTTTGTACAAAACAATATCCGAGTTACGCAAGGAGGGCTTTGATTATATTGTTGATTTGCAAAAGAATTTCCGTAGTTGCAGAATAAGATTGTCTTTGGGCGTTCCGAGTGCGGCTTTCCCCAAATTGAATTTTCGTAAATGGCTTTTGGTGAATTTCAAACTCGATTTAATGCCTGATGTTCATATTGTTGACAGATACTTTAAGGCTGTCGAGAAATTGGGCGTTTGCAATGACGGCAAAGGATTGGACTATTTTTTGCAGGAAGAGGATATGGTAAGTCCTGATTCTCTGCCTTTGAATTTGCAAAACGGTTATGTTGTTTGTGTTGTTGGCAGTAAACACCAAACGAAGCAAATGCCTGTAAGTTTGATGAAGACTTTATGCACTGCAATTCGCAAACCGATTATTCTTATGGGCGGAGCAGAGGACAGAGAGAAAGCAACGGAAATAGAAAAAAGTGTAGGAACGAAAATATTCAATGCTTGCGGAGTATATGATATAAACAAGAGTGCTTATTTGCTGAAAAATTCTCTTGGAGTTATAAGTCCGGATACAGGACTTATGCATATAGCAGCAGCTTTGGATAAGAATATAATAGCGGTTTGGGGAAACACTGTGCCGCAGTTCGGTATGTACCCTTATAGGTCTGATAATTGTAAGGGGAAAACTTATAATTTTGAGGTAGAAAAACTGAAATGTCGTCCGTGCAGTAAATTGGGGTATGATAAATGCCCGAAAACTCATTTCGATTGCATGAAAAAGCAACATGTTTCGCAGATTGCAGCCATTGCAAATGCTTGGTCGGACGAGGAAAATCAACAAACAGAATAGAATTATGGAGAAAAAATACGAAGAGACATTGAACTCTTTTGCCAAGTTATTGGAAATAATGGATACCTTGAGAGAAAAGTGTCCGTGGGATAGGAAACAAACGAATCTTTCCTTGAAACCTAATACCATAGAGGAGGTTTATGAACTTGCACAGGCGATAGAAGATGATAACATTGATGATATAAAGAAAGAACTCGGTGATTTGCTTTTGCACATTGTTTTCTATGCCAAAATAGCTCAGGAACAGAATAACTTCGATATAAAATCCGTTATAGACAGTCTTTGCGAGAAACTTATACGCCGCCATCCGCATATATACGGAGATGTAAAGGCGGATACAGCACAAGAAGTAAGGAAAACATGGGAACAGATAAAATTGACGGAGGGTAGGAAAGGTGTTTTGTCAGGCGTTCCTCGTTCTTTGGATTCTATAATCAAGGCTTTTCGTTTGCAAGAGAAAGCTGCAGGAGTGGGCTTTGATTGGGATAATCCGCAAGATGCATGGAAAAAAGTGGAGGAAGAAATTGGAGAATTGAAGCAAGAGGCAGTAAAAGCAGATAATCAAGAAAGAGTAGGTGAGGAGTTCGGGGATTTATTGTTTGCGATGATAAATTATGCCCGCAAATCGGACATCAATCCTTCGCATGCTTTGGAACAGTGTAATAAGAAATTTATCAGAAGATTTGAATACATAGAGCAGGAGGTGGAAAAACGAGGCATGACTTTGCCTAAAATGTCGCTTGATGAAATGGAGAGCCTTTGGCAGGAAGTAAAACAAACGGAGAAATAACAGAAAAACAAATAGAACAAAAAATATGGTAGAGATAATTCCACAAAATCATTTTGAAGTAAATACTTACGTTTTGTATGACGAAACAGCCGAATGTGCATTAGTAGATGTATGTTCGCAAACATCAAGAGAAGAGCGTGCAATCCTCGATTTTATCAATAGCAAAGACTTGAAAGTAAAATATATACTGCTTACACATCCACATATAGACCATTTATGTGGTGCGGAATTTGCATGCAGGGAATTTAATTTGCCTTTAAGCATGTCGCAAGATGGGGTGGAAATATTGAGAACAGCCTCTTGGCAGGCAGAAGCCATGGGCTTCAAGAGAATAAATGTAGAAGCGATAAAAATAAACAGTCTCTTGCCGGAGGAGGAAATTTCTTTTGGCGACATAAGTTTGAAAGCTATTGAATGTTCAGGGCATTGCCCCGGAAGTTTGGGCTATTATAACGCAAAGGAAGGCTATGTAATTACAGGCGACGCTTTGTTCAATCAAAGCATAGGAAGAACGGATTTGCAAGGAGGTGATTTGGATTTGCTCCTTCATAACCTTAAACAAAACATTCTCACACTACCTGATAATACAGTGGTATATCCCGGTCATGGACCGCAAACAACGATAAAAGATGAAAGAGACTATAATCCTTTTCTGTTGTAAAGCTTAATTGAATTTGAGAATGAAGAAAATCATTAGTCTTATATTCACTATATGTGTTCTTTGTTGTGTAGTGAAAGGGCAGAATTTCAAAGCCGGATTGTTCGGAGGTGTTGTACCTTCGCAGGTAGATGGAGATGGAATGAGCGGTTTTCACAAGATGGGACTTACCGCCGGAGCCTATATCAAGTATGAAAATGCCGAGAAGCTCTTTTTTCAAACCGATATTGCCTATACAAGCAAAGGAAGCAAGCAGAAAAGCAGCAAAGAGTTTGACTTTTCCCGCTTGGATATATATTCCTCTTATCTTGATATCACATTGAGTTGCGGATATAATTTTATGGATGATTTATCTGCAAGAATAGGACTTGTACCCTCTGTCTTGCTTTCTCATAAAGAGCAGACAACAGGCGGAATGGAAATTACTGACGGCTATGAATTCAGACCGGTGAATTTATTGCTCATGGCAGGAGCGACTTATGCTTTATCAAAGCATTTTGCTTGCAATTTGACATACAATTATTCCATTATCAGTTTTCGCAAAGGCAATATAGAGGTATTTGATTACGATATAAAGGTACACAACGCTCAATATCACAACTATCTGACGCTGACACTTGCTTACCAATTCTGATATTGAAAAAGATAGATTTGTATTTGGAAAATGAGAATGCTGTCATAGATAGCAAAAAAGGTAAAAAGCAAAGAATGAAAAGAGGACAACTGAAAGAAAATAAAACTGTTTGCAGGTTTTTCCGCTGGGCAAAGAAAGCTTATGCGGCATTCAATACTCTGCATAGTGTTGTCGAGATTTCGAAACTTTGTACTTCAATGGTTGACGCTTCTTTGGCGAAATCTATCAAAGCAATCAATATAATCTTTGAAAAGGAAGACGAACTTGAAAAATGGTCGGAAAGTGGAAAATCCGATGAAAAGATAGTGGATAAAAGTTTGGTTTTTAACTTTTTTCACTTCCTTTTGATACTTTCGTTTTCCGAGGCAAAGTTTGGTAGTTTTGTATTCATGGAAACAAATAATAACGAGATAAATTACATAAACAATAACAGTCGTAATCGAAGAATTAAACGGTTGCGACTGTTTTGCTGTCAAAACATGCGATGATGGTTCAAAAAATCAAAAACAAAGTGCTGGCAGGTGGCAGTATTAGTGAAGAAGAGGCAGAATGGCTTTATTCTTCTGCCGATTTAGAAGCCTTACTTACAGCAGCAAAGGAAATAACATTCAAATTCAATTCCTATAAGTTTGAAATGTGTTCCATAGTCAATGCCAAGAGTGGAAAGTGTAGTGAAGACTGTGCTTGGTGCGCTCAATCCGCAAAGCACGAAAGTAATTGTGAAGTATATCCTCTTTTGGAATATGATGAGATATTCAAACTTGCAAAACAGAATGAGGCAAAAGGAGTGAAGAGGTTTTCTTTGGTATGTTCGGGCAAGCGATTGAGTATTGCCGATATAGAAAGAGTTTGTAATATTGTGAAAAGCTTGAAAAAGGAAACTTCTTTGCAAATATGTGCAAGCCTCGGACTGCTTGATGAAACTGCCATGAAAAAACTTTATGAAGCAGGAGTGAGCCGTTATCACTGCAATTTAGAAACCGCACCATCTTATTTTCCCAAACTTTGCTCCACTCATACTACACAGGATAAACTTGCTACATTGAAATACGCAAAGAAAGCAGGTATGGAAGTATGTAGCGGAGGCATTATCGGTATGGGAGAGAGTGCAGAGCAACGAATAGAGTTGGCATTCGCTCTGAAAGAAGTAGGACTGCAAAGTGTTCCGGTAAACATACTCAATCCAATAAAAGGGACTCCTTTGCAGGATACAAAGCCTCTTGAAGACGAAGACATACTTCGTACTTTGGCTGTATTCAGATTT
>URCX01000098.1 GCA_900546465.1 uncultured Bacteroidota bacterium
GTGTGTTGAAATTTTCTGCAAAGGATCAATCGACATATACTTCTTCTAATTAATCACAGGGACGCAGGTTCGACTCCTGCTCGCAACCCGAAAAGGAACGGCAAGTTCAGGACAAACAAGTTATATCGCTATTGTCTGTCATTACCTTGCCCCTTTATCCGAAAAATATTGGTTATGAACAAGACTTTGACAAAGGTTGCCTTACGATACAAGGCGTTGTATATAGACATAAACCGCAAGGACATCGATATGAGGTCCGAAACATCAATTCCGATAATGGCTTTTATTGCAGAATTGAAGGAATTGGGCTATTGTGTAAGCGAAGAGTTGCTTCATGCTCTTAATTTAGTAAATGATAATGCACTGCAAGAAATCACGGACTGCATAAACGAGATCTTGCAAACAGACTTGAATTGGGCTCCGCTCGTAAAGGCTTGGAATATTCCCACAGGAGAAAAGCGGGAAAACCATCTGCTTACCTTTATCGCCAATATATTCGGAGATTTGCAACAAAAGTTGAAAGGAACAAGCCTGCCTTGCGGACATTTCATTCCAAAGGATTTGTTTCAACTCGAAAGATATAACGGTTGTCCGTTTTGCGGTACTCCGTTCGAGACGACAGATTTTGTTTACAAGGCTCAGGCAAGCAAACTCAAAGAGCTGAGATTATTCACTGCCGACGATATGCAACATTTCTTCGATTCGCTACTCACCTCTGCCACTCCTCTCGACGGAACTCAAAAAGATACTTTGCAACAACTCCTTGGTGTATATCCTGTTCCCGAGAATATTGACGTAAAGATGAAAGAGGCGGCAATCATTGTCGCAAGAACTTTGGTCGAGCTGGGTAAGAATGAGCAGGCTTCAAGGTTCATGAAAACACCTAAGGATATTCTCCGCTATCTTTGGTATGAAAAGACAGGCTGTGTGCAGATTATCGAACCCAAGACTCTCATTCGGCATGCTCGGAAGTTGTCTTACCGTCTCGAATGGAAAGGTCGGCTTGATAATATGAAGGAGGCAGAAAACAATATGAAGCAAGCACTTCGGTTAAAGTACGACCGAAAAATGTGTCTTCGCGTTGCTTGTTGGTTGAATGCCATTCCGATGAATGCTGCCGATGCTGCGGAAGAGATGAATTCCAAACGCGGAATGTGGGTTCGCATGATTCGTGCATTACGTTTGGGCGAATATTCTCGCAGAAAGGGTATGGAACATTTGGCAGAGATACTCGACAGATTCTATAAGCATTCTTATTTCACTTGGCAAGGAAATATCGACAGATTCCGCTTAATCGGGGATTGCACAATGACGTTGAAACTGCTCCGACAGCGTCCGGGGATATTTGCTCGGTCATTGTTTTCGACAATGCTCTGCTTCGGAAGCGATAAAACGCTTGCGGAATTCGACAAGATTGCTGATAAACTTCCCTCCCGTCTGCTTTTGTCGTTGGTAAATGCCGCAGAAATATACTTCGACCCCGATACAAAACGCATAGTCCGCACCATAATGGGAGAAACGAAGCAGATAGAACACAATAAGTTGATGTCATGCTATGATAAGGAGGCTTTGCAGGAAATGACAGAAGAAATAAAAGACATATACACCGGTTCGATGCACCGACGTTTCGCCTCGCAAAACACAAACAACAAAACAATATACATAGACCCCGTATTATATGATATTCCCATCGGCGTAGGCGACCGCTCCGCAACTGTACAGGACACCTCCTGTGCATTAACCGGCACACGTTTCGCAGTGGAAGGCGATAAGGTCAGATTGTTTCTACAATGGGGCAAAGGCTTGCCGGCACAGCACCTCGACATGGATTTGAGTTGCGTAACAGCTTTTGCAGATGGCAGAGCCGAGTATTGTTACTTCGGTAATCTGACCTGTACAGGTGCAAAACACTCGGGCGACATACGCTCCATTCCGCCAATGGTCGGCACGGCAGAATATATCGAACTTTCTCTCTCCGAACTCGAAGCCGCAAATGCAAGATACGTTACTTTCTCGTGCAATGCCTACTCACGCGGGTCGCTTTCTCCCAATCTCGTTGTCGGCTGGATGAGTTCCGAAAAGCCGATGCAGATTTCAAAACGCACAGGTGTCGCTTACGACCCCTCATGCGTGCAACAGATGATACGTATCAGCGAAAACAACCTCTCGAAAGGTCTGATATTCGGAGTACTCGACGTTCCGAAGCGAGAAATCACATGGTTGGAAATGCCATTCACCTCGCAGATTGTTCACGCTGCCGACATGACTTCCGTAGAGGCATTGTTACGTAAATTGGCAGCCAAAGTATCCGTCGGAGAGTTGCTCAAACTCAAAGCAAAAGCACAGAAACTCATTCCCATCGCCACTGCGAGCGAAGCAAACGAAGCATACACATACGAATGGGCAATAACCCCAGGAAATATCAACAGTTTATTGAGCATCTGAACTGAAAAGACAAACATCAAATCAACTATCTTTCCCCTCTACCGGCTTTCAACTCCTCGAACAAGTCTTTGAAATCATCATGATACACCTCTTGGCAATTGTTACATAGTTCCTCTTCATCTCGCAACAAGAAGCTTTCACGATCAAACTCCGGTATAGCTCCATCATAATGCTTTTTACAGTCATCCAACCAGCGTGCCAACGTGAAATCTTTATTCCACCATTCATCATCCATAAATTTTGCGACTGCAAAATACTCCGATACATACCACACTTCTTTCTCTCCCAAAGCACGAGCAACATCAAAAGCCTTTCGTCTAAGCCAAAAATCACCATCACACCTACTCATTATTTGCCAAAATCTATAACCATGATATACTTCCCAGAAATCATTGTACAAATCAAAAGTATAATCGAATAAGAATGGCAGTTCGAAAGATGCTCGAAAGCTATCGCAATCATCCTCTTCATACCTAAGAAATTTGTCAGGTCCTTGCAGATGGAAATACTCTTTCAATCTATCTATTGTTTTGAAAACAAACGCCCTTGCAGCCTCTTTATCAGTTCGTGCCTGCACAAATTCGTGTCTGATGATAAAACTTCCTCTTATACTCATATACTTATATTTAAATGTCAATGTCTGATTTCACTTCACCTAATACAGATAGCAAAAATACAAAACTTTTGCAACCCGGATTTCTTTCTTTGCATTCTTTATTGTTTCGGCGTCTTGGGTAGTTGAGAAACATTTCATAAGCTATTATTTTTCTGTTGTTTGAAAAGCTTTCAGCACTTAACAGAAACAGAACGCCGTTTCGATTTTCCGAAACGGCGTTTTATTTTGCGAAAATGGCGGAAGGGTAATCGTGTGATTTGCTTCGTTGTTTGAAAAATGAGGATATGGAGACAGAGTTTCGTCAATTGATGGTGTAAATCGATTTGTGATTCTCAAAAAGATATGCATCCATGGTTTTATTATCAATGAAACTTATCATCAGAAACCTCCGCACAATACTTACGAATTGTTTCCTCCGCAATCCTACACCATTCAGCACTAATGTTTAAGTTCGCTTCTAAAGTCTGTTTATCTACACGGAATAACTTTCCATCTTTCTCGCATCCATATTTATCATCAAAAACCGTCATGAGGTTATAACCTCCCAACTTTGGCTGTAATGCATCTGATAATTCATTGCATTCTTTAAAATTATCATGATACACAGGCTCGCAGACACTACGGAGTTCATCGAAATCTTTCGACAAGAATTTTGGTTGTTCGAACTCAGGTATTGGCTTACCTAACTTCTTTTCAGAGTGTTCCAACCATTGTGCCAGTGTGAAATTTTCATCGTCCCACATATCGCAATCAAGAGTATAATCATCAGAAACATACCATGCTTCATTTTCTCCAAGTACCCGAGCCAAATCAAAAGCTAATCCTCTAAACCTAAACACGCCATTTTCATGATGCATGATGTGATAATATCTCCAACCATGCTCAATCAACCAAAAATCACTATACAGTAGAAAGGCCATATCGTAATCATACATACCATAATGCAGTCTTGCTACCCAAGTTGGCACATAATCGCAATCATCAAACTGCCCATTCCAAAGGTCGAAATATTCATATAATCTGTTTATTGTTTCGGAAAAAAAATCCGATGAAGCTTTCTTATCTTTCGTTTGTCTGAACTTATGTCTGATAATGAAGTTACCGTTTATTCCCATATTCCTGTATTATTTTGAATTGTAAATACATTGTGATTAGCCTTGTCAATTTATCTGCAGCGACATTCCTTCGCCAGAATCATCAATTAACATTTAACTTTCACTCTTGCTTTTCTATTGAAGAACCAAAGTTTATCCTTTTTCCATTGATGTTCAAACCTTCCTTTAACAAAGTCGGTTCGTTGAACGCCGTTTGCATCAAATAAAGCCGATAAACCATTCCTTTTCACGACAAAGCAACCCCCAAAATACTCGACAACACAATCAATAGGCTCATCAAACAACGGCTTCAAAGTCTCCCTATCAACAAGAAACCGCTTACTATCTTTTTCGCATTGCAAATACTTGCCGCCAAAAGCTGTTAATCCGACTATTTCATATCCGCCAAAACCGGCTTTCAACTCCTCGAACAAGTCTTTGAAATCATCATGATACACCTCTTGGCAATTGTTACATAGTTCCTCTTCATCTCGCAACAAGAAGCTCGCACGATCAAACTCCGGTATAACCCCATCATAATGCTTTTTACAGCAATCCAACCAGCGTGCCAGAGTGAAATCTTTATCCCACCATTCATCATCCACACAATCTCCGGCTGCAAAACACTCCGATGCATACCACGCTTCTTTCTCCCCCAAAGCACGAGCAATATCAAAAGCCTTTCGTCTAAGCCAAAAATCACCATTGCGTTTATCCACTATATCCCAATAATAGTAATGATCTACTTTCCAAAAATCATTATACAAATACAAAGTAACATGATACAATGGTAGTTCAAAAGATGGCGGCAAATCACCATAATCATCTTCTTCGTATTTAAAATATTCGTCAGGTTCTTGCAGATGGAAATACTCTTTCAACCTCTCTATTGTCTTGAAGACAAACGTCCTTGCAGCCCCTTTATCAGTCCATGCCTGCACAAATTCATGTCTGATGATAAAACTTCCTCTTATACTCATATACCAACATTATTTTGAATTAGCAACACAGGTTTCCATTACAAAGTATCGATGACAAAGATACAAAACTTTTCCAACCGGTTTCTTTCTTCGCATTCTTTATAGTTGCCATGTATCAATCATACTTGATAACTGAACAAATTCGGAACAGTTTGCATATACAACCAATTCTGATATTCGCAAATCAACTCTTGTGAAACATCTATTTCCGAATAATCTACGGTCTTGGCAAGTTGATACAGATTGATTCTCATCAACAATTCTCTATTTACTACACGTTTTGAGTCCATGAAACAAATGTTTCGTATAAAGCGTTTGAGAAGTTCGCTTTGCAGAATAAAAAGAGTAAGTTTGGCGTATTCGATTTTTTCAAATCCTAATAGGTAACATGTGTCATCAACCATCACAGGTTTACCTGCAATTGGTTCAACCAATGAGAACACCAAGTCCGGATACAAAGAGGAAATCACCACCTTGTACGGTGCAAAAGAATAATCGCCTAACCCAAAGACACTGAATCTTGGTTTATTTCGATATATAATACTCTTTCTGCCATCAAGATATGCAGCATGAGACAAAAGATAAGAGTATGTTTTAGGTGCTTTTCTCTTTAAAGCAGATGTGTTTTCCGAAATATTGGTTTGCGGTAATACCAAGTATTTTCTGACACCTTTCATACCCTTGCCTATATCAGAACTTTTGAGCAAAGGAAAAACAGTTCCATCGTCTATATCTACAATCTCTTTTAATCCGTTGGAATACATGGAATCATTCAAAGATAACTCCATAACCTTAGAACAATCATGCTTTATGCCGGAACGCCAAGTTAATTGAGATTGACCATCAAGAAAACATGTTTGTCCGTAGTCTTGAACATTTGAAACGAACGCTTCATTCACCCAACCGAATATATGAGAGAACCGCTTTGTATAAAAGTCATACGAGGAGCATTGCTCTTGATAATCCTCACCGATATGACACTCAAATAAAGATGCGGCAACAGAGACCTTGAACTCCTTTTTTGCGTCAAATGACAGTTGCCTTATGTTCTGTATGTAACGTGGATGAAAATGCTGTCTATATAGAATATTTTTGACAACGGAGTTTTTGACGAGCAATGCAACATGTGTATTACCATGATGAGCAAATGCATCTATCACCAAATTACAAATGCTTTCCGCAATATCGAAGTTTCCCTTTCCTGTTATGGCCTCTATCCCTCTTGTTTTATTGATATTGCTTTTCCCAGGTAAATTCGTTCCGTTTGTTTTTCCCAAACCACTATTCGTTACCCATGGAGGATTGCCCAATATCAACACATTTTTGTTCCTGTTTTCGTTTACAATCTCATCGAAATCGAAAGTAAACACATTCGTATTGTATAACTTGTAACCATCAATGCGACCTATATCCAGATACTCCCGAAGCTTTTGTTCCGTCTGATGAATATATCCTTGAAAAATTTCCACTCCATACACCCTTTCCACCCTATCGAACACATCAACAGCCGCTGCAATAAAATTTCCCACACCACAGGTCGGTTCCACAATAACATCAGGATTCACACCTCTGCTTCTCAAATACAGGCATACGCTTTTTGCAAACTCATAACCGGTTTGCCAATCGCCATAATCCTCACGAGATATACTCTCCCCCGAATGTATAACCTCCGACATGTCCAAGAGAATACTCATAAGTCGATTTCTTTACCCGAAAACTTTATAATCTGAGTCACACCATCAACAGGCTCCGACAGATTTACTATCCTGCCATATTGCAATCGCCATTGCAAAGCATTAGAGATTGTCAAATAACCGACTTTTGGCGGATTTTCAAGAATATTCTCTGCCATATTCATCAAGGATACCTCATCGGAAGGAATCTTGTGATCGATAAGAAACGCAAATATATCATCAGCATTACCATTGTTGGCAATAATATTAAGAAGACCGGTTGTTGTCTGATAATCTGCCGTTCGAGAAGCCTCTATAAAGGTACAAGAAAGAAAATTCAAGCAACCTTTCTTTCGTCGAACGTCATCTACTTTCTGATAAACGAACACAATAAGATTATAACCCAGTCCATAAATCTTTTGCTTGCTATCCTTGAAAGGACAACTCGATTGTGGCTGTTTTATTGAAGTAACTTTGATATCTGTATTCACAGAAGGTAAATCCAAACCAGTGGCAGAACTTCCGACAGTCATATCATACCGTTGTTCCAAATACTCTTGAAACAAATGTTCTACAAATGTTCCGACAGCCTTACCATCGGTTATCCCGAACAACTCGGAACGATAAAGACCGCTTTCGCTTTTGCAGAATTCTTCCGCTGCAATTTGAAGTTCTGCAATATCCAATACTTTCTTTAACATTATTCCATTTATCTATGTTTAGACCGCACTACTGTTGCAAAGATACAATTTTCCCACAATATTTCCACCAACAAGCAAAGAAATACTTTTTGTCTCCTTGCACATAATATCCGAAAACCTTGATAAACAAAATTTGAAATACAATATTTACTCTCTTACATTTATCCAAATCTACTGTCGCCATTTTTCTTTCTTTGCATTCTTTATTGTTTCGGCGTCTTGGGTAGTTGAGAAACATTT
>URCX01000099.1 GCA_900546465.1 uncultured Bacteroidota bacterium
TTTTGGTTTTTATTGCCCGCCTCATCTTCGTCCAACCATAAGTCCGGATAGGTTCTTTTTATGTCATACGGCATTAAACCTGCAAAAATGGCATTCCTTGCAAACTGTGTAGTGGAAGGGATTATGCTGTAATAAAGGTCCTCTGCCTCCACATGCAAATAAGGTTCAATCATAGGTTGCAAGGCTTTCCATTGGTCGAAGCGGAAGTTATCTATCACTATCAAAAACGAGGGTTTATCCTCCTTCAATTTCGGAAAGACTTTCTTCTGCAAGAGTCTGTGAGAGAATAATGGTACATCTTCGTTCCCTTTCTTTATCCAAGAAATATAGTTTCTCTCATAGTATTTGGAGAACTGTATATTTGCTTCGGTTTTCTGCTGTTTCAATATCTCGAAAATACTTTTGTCGTTTGACTCTGCAAGCTCTATTTCCCAATAAACCAACTTTTTGTAAATCTCTGTCCACTCTTCAAAATCGGGATTTTCCATCATTCTCAAACCGATTCGGTTAAATTCCTGCCTGTAATTCATGGTAGATTGCTCACTCACAAGACGCTTGGTCTCCAAATGCTTTTTCAAGGTAAGCAATATCTGATTGGGATTGACCGGTTTTATGAGATAATCCGAAATCTTGCTGCCGATGGCTTGCTCCATTATATGTTCCTCTTCGCTCTTGGTAATCATGATAACGGGTAAGGCGGGATAACGGTTCTTTATCATCGTAAGGACTTCCAATCCCGTCAAACCGGGCATGTTTTCGTCCAAAAACATAATATCGACCGAACGTGCAGCCAGAATATCAAGGGCTTCATTGCCATCAACAGCAGGCAATACATCATAACCCTTGGTTTCCAAGAAAAGAATATACGGTTTCAATAAGTCGATTTCGTCATCGACCCAGAGTATCTGTGCCATAATATTTCCATTAAAAGGTTTTACTTATAGGAAACGTTTCAGCACTCGAAAATGTTATGCCTTCAGGAAAACTATTTGAGGAAATCGACAATCTTTTCCTCGTCCAAAGTTATCGACTTAAACAAATCGACCACTTTGCCGTCCTCCAACAATACCACCAAAGGCTGCCTGCCCTTTGTTGCCGAAAGAAAATCCATAGGCGGGACGAGTACGGAAGGCAGATGTTCGACATTTGTGGAAGAATAAAACTTCTCTATGTTGTTTTCATTGCCCCAAAAAGCCACAACGAAGTCCTCCTTTGCCAAATCGTGCCTTTCAATCATCACATTCAACTTGATTGCCGTCCTTTTGCAATGCTTGCAACCGGTGGAATACAAGCACAAGACTTTTTTGCCTTTTTCCACATTCAAATCTGCAAGTCCCTCATTCTTCAAAAGCAAATCGAACTTCTCCATATCAAGACTCGCACTCTTGTCATAGAGAGAATAAACAATCAAATCGGGAGCTTTTATGGTGTAAGCCGTAGCCGTACTCAACACAAAGAATGCCAAGCATAAGTACTTGCACCATTTCTTTTTCAAGCCCTGTTGCCAAAACAAGAAATAGGACAGAGCCAATAAAATCACGTTCTTTACAATCGTCTGAGCATCGGAAAGAATCAATACTGTACCGAAGCAATGACAATTCTCCTCGGAAACATCAAACAAAAGGGGTTTGAGCAAGACATAGAGCGTAAAGAAAGCCAAAGAAGCTATTGTCAACCAACGGACAAGCCTTTGGCAAAGCCCTGCAACCAGAGACAAACCCACAAACGCCTCAAAGCCGACAAGAAACCTTGTCAGAAACTGAGTAAAATTCCAAGAGAACAGTTTATGTTCAAAAACGAACATATCCACGGCATCAATCGATAAGTACTTTGTAAGGGCAGAGACAATGAATACCGCTCCTATCAATACCCTTGCCGCAATGCCGATTGTCCGTTTCGCCGATATAGTGTCTAACTCTCTGTACACGATACCGCAGTAGCAGAAGTTCCAGGAAGCGCTTTCTTGCTCAACAATTCATCTATATTTATCGCAGAGCAATCTCCGTCATAATCCGCAACCGTTGTTGTTTGACCGTTATCATACGTACACAAACAATCCGTTGTATCGGCACAGGAGAAGAAAGCAAAGCTCGCTGCAAATAAGGCAAGCGAAAAAACAATCTTTTTCATGTCAATTTCTATTTTCATATTACAAAATATGGGGAACTCCTTCCTTAGAAAGAAGCGTTCCCCATCATAAATCTTAGTTCAGATTACTTTTCTTCGCAAGAAAGAACGATTGTTCCAAGTTGTTCTATACCTTGCCATTTATCGCTCAAAGTAAGATCACCCAATTTAACTTGATCGCAATCGTTATCGAATTCTGTAACTGTTCCTACAACACCCACAGCTTCTCCGTCGATTGTTGCTTTACATTCACAATCTGATTTGTTGTCGCAAGAAGCGAATGCAAACATGGCAACGCCTCCCAAAATAAACAATGCTTTTTTCATAGTATTTAAACTTTTACTTTTTCATTCCTACTCTATTCAAGGATTTTCGGACTTCTCCCGGCTGCCCGTTATACAGGCTTACCTATTTATTTTCTATTCTTTTTAGACTTAACCAATGCTTTTTGTACTGTACCCTTATATGCAGGTTCATTCAAGCATTCACTAACTGCTGCTTCCTCTGCTGCTGCTCTTTGTGATAGTTCCTTATACTTTTTGAACGCCTCTGTTCCGTTAGTTTTGTTCTTTTGAGCTGCTTCCAACTCATCAGCAAACTTAACAAAACTCTCTACCTTTGCTTTGCAAGGATCTTCTTTTGCAACTTTTGCAGCAGGTGCTGCTTTTTCAGATTTTGCATTTGATTTTGCAGCAGGTTTTGTTTCTTTCTTTGCAACAGGAGCTTCTGCTTCTTCTTCAGCAGCAGGAACTTCCGCTACTTGTTCTACTTGTGTTTCCTCAGCAGGAGTTGCTGTCTCTGTTGTGGTTTCTGTTTTTCCGCCACATGCAGCCATCAATGCTATTACGGCTGCTCCCAAAAATACTCTTCTCAATTTCATTTTATATATGCTTTAAAGTGAATATATTTCTTAGCACGGGCAAAGGTACAAAAAAATCATTCTTTTGCAAGACTTTATGTTCGTTTTTTCTTCCCCTTTTTCTTTTCTGTATTGCATAACAAATACTTAGCGTTTTCATTTATTCGTCTCCTTTCAGCATTTCGTCCTGTATGAATACTGATTCTTTATGGATTTGTTCGAATATTTCCTTAATAAATTCGCCATTCAAGCCCTTGGGTTCGGCTTGTTGCATACGTTCTTTCAAGAGTTTATCCCATCTGTTTATTTGTAATACGGACATATTCTTCTGTTTCTTTATGTGTGAAACCTGCCTCGATATTTGCATTCTTTTTCCTAAAAGGCCGATTATCTCCGTATCTATCTTGTCTATCTTCTCCCGTAACAGCTCCAAGTCGGTTTGCCTTTGGTCTTCTTCACGTGTAATCTTCAATCCATCGATTAAGTTGTGCAACTGCTCGGGGGTGAGCTGCTGCAAAGCGTCTGTTTTAGCCTCTTCGGGACAAGGGTGCATTTCCACCATCAAGCCGTCGAAGCACAGGTTCATCGCTGTCTGTGCAAGCTCGAAGACAAGTTCCCTTTTGCCGGCGATATGGCTCGGGTCGCATAAGATTTTCAGCTCCGGCATAAGTCGTCTCAGCTCTATGGGTATCTGCCACAGCGGACTCTGTCTGTAAATGCCGTTATCGGCAAGGGAGAAACCTCTGTGTATGGCATAAACATTTCGACAGTTGCTTTTTTGCAGTCGTTCCATTGCTCCAATCCAGAGTTTCAAATCCGGATTGAGCGGGTTCTTTACAAATATAGGTTTATCCGTTCCGCTTAATGCCTCTGCTATTTCCTGCATGGAGAAAGGATTGCCAGAGGTTCTCGCTCCAATCCACAATGCGTCCACACCGCTTTTCCGACACAGTTCCACATGTTCTGCACTTGCCACCTCGGTACATACTCTCAGTCCGAAAGTTTTCTGCACCTCCGAAAGCCAAGCCAAGCCCTCCTCTCCCACTCCCTCAAAGGCAGAAGGGCGTGTACGCGGCTTCCAAAGCCCTGCACGAAACAGCACGTTGGGATAAGCAACAAGCCTTGCTGCTGCGGACATAAGCATTTCCCTGCTCTCTGCCGAGCAAGGTCCTGCAATCAACAACTTATCAGTTGAGACAAATCTCAATCCTGTCATTCAAACTCTTGCTAAAAGTGGAATAAACAGCGGGATTACTTTTTTTCTTACCCTTTGCAGCATTTCCGTTTGCTGCCTGTTCTGCTTTCAGATGTCTGACCTCCTCTTCCAAATCTTCTTCCCAGAGGTCTATCTGTCTGTTGAAATAGTAAAAATCTTCCATATACGTTCTCTTTGATTTCAAACCCTTTGTATCAAGAGAACGTCTGAGGTGATACAATATTGTACCACCTCATGGCTTTTCTTTTTTATTATATGGTAAGGACGATGGAATTTTCCTTAGCCAACTTACGCATATTTATAAGTGCGTATCGCATTCTGCCCAATGCGGTATTTATGCTTACGCCTGTTTTGTCGGCAATTTCTTTGAAAGACATGTCGGCATAGTGTCGCATTATCAAAACACGTCTCTGCTCCTCCGGCAACTGCTTTACCAACCGCCTGATGTCTTTGTGTATTTGTTTGCGGATTATTCTGTTTTCTGCCGATTCGTCGAAGCTGTCTATCATCTCGAATATGTCATTGTCCTCGGTAGAATGCAACAACTTCAACTTTTGGTTCTTTCTGAAATGATCTATGACGAGATTATGGGCAATTCTCATGACCCACTGTATCAACTTTCCCTCGTCCCGATAAATTCCGGCACGTAATGTGGTGTCCACCTTTATGAAAGTCTCTTGGAAAATGTCGTCCGACAAAGCTCTATCTTTAACCATGGAGAATATATAGTTGTATATTCTCTGCTGATGCCTTGCCATCAATACCTCGAACGCTTCTTTCTCGCCCGCGGCATAAGCCTTGACCAAGTCGAAATCATTTCTTTCATCTGCTCTGCTCATAAAAACTCCTTTCTTGTAAAATGTGTTTAAGGGTTGCTTTTATTCACCCGAAATCATCATTTTGCGGTTTCTGTAAAAGAAGTAATAATGTTGCTCTATAATTTCTTCGTTTTCGTTAATCAAGGAATTGTCGCTGCAAAGATATGCCAAAAGCTCGTACTTTCCAAACTTTTTCATGGATTTTCTTCACAATATTTTTTCAACAAACTGATTGACAGATTGTTCACCAAGATTTATTTTTGCCTATTTATCATTTCCTCAAAGCCTATGCCGCCAAGAGCTTAACGAAACGCCCTTTCGGCATTCACGAAACGCCGAAAGAAAAAATTCAAACGCCCTTTCATTTTACCGAAAGGGCGTTTGAGTAAGTGCCTGATTTCTTGTGTGTATCAGAATTGCTTTATTCTATCTCGAATATATTGAAATCATTTGTGCGAAGATCGAAGCAAAGGAGCTTGTCCAAAAGTGTATCCGGACTGTCGAGAAGGTATTTTATTGCTTCGTTGGTTGCCATGCAGGCTGTCATGGCAGGCAACACTCCCATGACCGCCTTGCTCGGGTTATTCCTACTTGCGAGTTGCTCTGCTTCGGGGTAAAGGCTGCGATAATTGCTTCTGCCTTTGCAGGGCGAGAACAAGGCAAGCTGTCCAGAGGTTTCGCTTATGGAACTGTACACAAAGGGCTTTTGTAACTTCATGCAACTGTCGTTTATAAGGTATCTGGCTTTGAAGTTGTCCGTTGCGTCCATAACTATGTCGTATTCGGAAATGATTTCTTCGGCATTGTCTTCATCGAGAAAGCATTGGTAAGAACGGTATTCGCATTCGGAGTTCAGTTCTTTGAGGTTTTGTGCTGCCATTACGGCTTTCGGCATATTCTCCTGACTTTCCCTATACAGCACCTGCCTTTGGAGATTGCTTATGCTTACCTTATCATTATCCACAAGCCCTATCCTGCCCACACCTGCCGCAGCAAGGTAGAGAGAAATAATGGATCCCAATCCGCCTACACCCACAACAAGACAGGAGGAGCAAAGGAGGATTTCCTGCCCCCGCTCTCCGAAGTCCTGTAAAAGGATTTGCCTGTTGTATCTTGCCTTTTGCTTTTCGCTCAACATCAGTTCAAGATTTTATCCCAATCCTTGAATATGACGTCATAGCCTTGGGAACGAACCATTTGTTCCATTTGTTCCACGCTTCTGTCGTCATTGATATGGAATTGCTCCAACTCCGTATTCGGGTGGGCATATCCGCCCGGATCCGTCTTACTGCCGGCACTCATGGAGGTTACTCCGAGGCTCACAAAGTGATTTCGCATTTGCGGAGTCTCTCTTGTGGACATCGCAACCTCAACATCGTGATCAAAAATACGGAATGCCCAAATGGTTTGTGCAAACTCTTTTTCGTTCATGTAGAAGTCGGCTTCGTAACCGCCTGCGGCAGGTCGCATTCTCGGGAAAGATACGGAGTATTTGGTCTTCCAATAATTCTTTGTCATGAAACGCAGGTGCATTGCGAGATAAACCATTTCCGTCCGCCATTCTTCCAAGCCTATCAAAGCACCCATGCCCACTCTGTGTATGCCTGCCTGTGCCAAACGCTCGGGAGTGCCGAGACGATAGGTGTAATTGCTTTTCATTCCCTTGGGGTGATAGTGCTTATAACGCTTCTCGTTGAATGTCTCTTGATAAACATAGACGGAATTGGCTCCTGCCTTTATCAGACGTTCGTATTGTTCGACATGCATTGGAAAGACCTCAAGGTTTATGGTCGAGAAATAAGGACGACACAGTTCTATGGCGTGTTCTATGTATTCTACGCCGGCATGTCTCGGAAATTCGCCCGTCAATAGCAGCACATTGTCATAACCCATGGACTTGATTACCTTGATTTCTTCCATAATCTGTTCGTCCGTAAGGGTTATTCGACCTATGTGATTGTTGTGATTGAAGCCGCAATAAATGCAATGATTGCTGCATTCGTTGGAAAGGTACATCGGAATATAGAATTGCATTACTTTTCCGAAACGTCTTTGAGTTATACTGCGGCTCATTTGTGCCATTTGTTCGAGAAACTTCTCGGCAGCAGGGGAAATCAAGGCTTTGAAGTCCTCTATATCAAGTCTGTTCTTTGCCAAGGCTCTGATGGCATCGCTTTCCGTTTTGGAATAAATGCTTTCGGTTACCTCCTCCCAGCAAAGGTTCTTGATGGTATCATAAAATGTTTCTTTCATTTCGACTTTTGTTTTTCGATTCTTCCATCGGGAAAGACTTATTCTATCTTTCCCGCTCCTGAAACTTCTCTTGATATTCTCATGGCACAGAAATTGGGACCGCACATGGTACAGAAAGGAGTGCCGTGAACCTTTTCCGCTCCGTAATACTCTCTTGCCCTTTCGGGATCTATCGAGAGATTGAATTGATCGTTCCAACGGAACTCGAATCTTGCCTTGCTCAAAGCATTGTCCCTCTCCATGGCAGAGGGGTGTCCCTTTGCAATATCTGCTGCATGGGCTGCAATCTTGTAAGCCATGATGCCGTTTCGTACATCTTCCTTATTAGGCAAGCCCAAATGCTCTTTC
>URCX01000100.1 GCA_900546465.1 uncultured Bacteroidota bacterium
CGCAAACCGACACTCTGCATATAGAAAGAAGCCCTCGTCCCGGCCAGACAGGAGTAACCCCTCGCCAAACTTTGGAAACAGATGCTTCGGCAATAGAGGTATTACCCGAAAAGGTGATTTATAATCTTGATATTATATTTTCCGATGCCTTACATAGCGGCGGTTATCCTATGTTTGTACGCCCTCATGATGCTGTAATAAATCTGAAAACATGCACTACAATTCCTATAAAAGCCAAATTGACCGATCTTTACTACGAAGACACAACTGCATCTTTGAATTTCACAGATGATATAGACTTCTTGAAATCTGCCACCTTGACATTATTTGTAGAGAACGAAATCCCTACAAGTTTGGAATTGAATTTCCTTTTATTAGATGAGAATGAACAAGTATTCGATACACTTTTTGCCAAACCGATTAAGATGAAAGGAGCTCCGGTCGACGCAAACGGAAATGCACTCAGCCCTGTCGGCGAAACAATATCGGCAAATCTGACAGCAGAAAAATACGAACAATTGAAAAAAGCGAACAAGGTCAAATCCGCTTTCAAACTTAACAGTTCCTCTGACAGTAACGGCAATCGACCTTACATAAGATTCCGACAAGATGCAGCCATAAAAATAAAGGCTCGTGTGAAGGCGGTAACCGATTTCAGTTTCTAATTTTATTCATTCGTTTAATCATAAGGAAGATACAGTCATGAAAATATATAGATACATAGGTATTACAATTCTAATGGCACTTTGCCTGAATACCATTGACACAAAAGCTCAACAAAAAGACATTTTGTATTTCTTCAAAGACGTTCCTCAACCCGGTATTTCCAATCCGGCATTTTTCCCGAACAATGATATGTATATCTCTTTCGGTGTAGGTATGCTCGGCTTTAATTTCAACAGTTCCGGTTTTTGTTATCACGACATAATAAACCGACACCCTGTCTATTCCGACTCTTTGAGGGTTGATATACGGGGATTTGCAGACAAACTTAAGGACAACAATCATTTTTCTTTCGGATTGGATAAGAATATTCTCGGTTTCGGTCTGAGACGAGGAAAGAACTACTTTGCTTTTGATATGTCCATAAGTTCCGATTTGCGATTTAATTTCTCGAAAGATGTTTTCGACTTTGCATTGTACGGAACCGATGTGCCGAGCGGGGAAACCAAATTATTCGATGGTAAGTTGATTGAAATGACTACCTATCTTGCCAATTCCTTTGGCTATGCAAGAGAGATAGATGACAAACTTACGGTCGGCGGAAGGGTGAAACTTTTGTTCGGTATAGCCGATATCCATACCAAGAATTCCGATGTAAGATTGCAATACAACGATAAAGATGAGATTGCTGCACAATGCGATGTGGATATTTACACTTCAAATATTGCCGGCAACCTTATAATGAGTTCCTTATTTGATGAGGATTCAAAAACAGAGTTTAATGCAGGCGAGGCTGCCGATATAACTTCAAACATGTTCCGTAATGTCGGACTGGCTTTTGATTTGGGTGCAGCTTATAAGATAAATGATGAGATGGAAGTCAGTTTAGCCATAAGCGATATGGGCTTTATAAACTGGAATTCCAATGTAAGCGAGATAAAAACCATGAACCCCGGCAAGGTTGTCAGGTTTGAGGGTGTGGAATCCTGTATAGACAGCATAGGAACGGCAATATCGGACTATTTGGACGATATAACGGATAGTTTGAGAAATGCTTTCGATATTCACGCAGTTGATAAGGATTCATACACAAGGGCAACACCTGTCAAGGTGAATGCAGGATACACATGGAAATTCTCAGATATACATTATCTTCACTCACTTGCAGGTTTCAAAATATGGAACGGCAAACTTATAGATGGCAGATTATCCGTTCTATATGCTCTACGCACCGAACACATCTCAATATCGGCAGGTAATACATTCATGACAACATCTTTCTTCAACCCTTCCGCAATGATAAGTGCAAATGCAGGATTGGTAAACTTCAATCTCGGCATGTCATTCAATTCCTCAAGAGGACTTTCGTTCAATATGGCTGATTTGAGCGGCTTTTCCGTATTTATGGGCTTGAACCTGACATTCGGCAAAAAGCCTTATTGGAAAAAAATAGGAGAATAAAACGAGATAAGGAGTATCTTCATTTCCCGATAAAATCACAGTCTGAAAATAAAACGGCGATTCAAAAAATTAAAACGCCGAAAGAATTTTCCGGAACGCCGATTCGTGAAATCCTTTCGGCGTTTCGGTTTTGCGGAACGAAATTCGGTGAAAATGAAGCGAGAATAAAAGTATTCAGAATAGCAAAATATTTGTTCTTATCTTGTTTCTGTTTTGTTGTAATTGTGGACTTATGATTTGCTCCAAGCGATGGATTTGCCTATTGCTAACTATGTTATAGTCAGGCTTTATAAGGATTTTACGCAGTATTCGGAGAATTATTCATACCTTTGCATTACAATGATAGATAAGGAGATTGAGATAGAGGGCATACATTTCGGACAAATATTGTCCGCTTCGGATATTGATAAAGCGGTTTCCGATGTGGCAGAACGCATAAATGCAGATTACGCAGGCAGAGAAATCATGTTCGTTGTCATATTGAAGGGAGCCTTTATGTTTGCGGCGGATTTACTTCGCAAAATCAAGGGTTTACATAGGGTGTGCTTCGTCAGATATTCTTCGTATCGTGGCATGGAAAGCAGCGGAAGTCTTAAAGAAATTATGGGCTTGACTGAGGAAATGGAGGGTAAAGATGTCATTATCGTTGAAGATATAGTCGATAGCGGGTTTACCATGGGTGAATTGATGAAGGAGATGATGAAGAGGCATGTTCATTCGTGCGAAATCTGCACATTCGCTTTCAAACCTGCCAATTTCCAAGGTGATTACAGAGTGAAATACGTAGGAAAGGCTATAGATAACGATTTCATAGTCGGTTACGGCTTGGACTTGAACGAACAAGGAAGAACCTTGGGTGAAATATATCAGCGAATAGAAAATAAAACATACAAGCAATAATGTTGAACATTATACTATTTGGTGCTCCCGGAGCGGGTAAAGGCACTCAATCGAGAGAATTGGTAAAGAAATACAATTTGACGTATATCTCCACAGGTGATATATTGAGAAAGGAGATGGCAGAGGGAACCGAATTGGGTTTGCAGGCCAAGGATATAATCAACAGGGGTGAATTGGTAAGTGATGAGTTGATTATAGAAATCATAGAACATGCCATAGAACAGGCAGGCGATAAAGGCATTTTGTTCGACGGTTTCCCGAGAACGGTTAAACAAGCGGAGAGTTTGGAAAAACTGTTAAAGCATAACAATCGTGAGCTTTCTGCCGTATTGAGTCTTGATGTGCCGAGAGAAGAACTTATAGGCAGAATGTTAAAGAGGGCTGCCATAGAAGGCAGAGCCGATGATAATGAAGAGGTTATCCAAAACAGATTTAAGGAATACGAAGCCAAGACAAGACCTGTGGCAGATTTTTACCAGAGAGAGGGGACATTTCACCCTGTTGTAGGCATGGGAACGGTGGAAGAAGTGTTTGAACGTTTGTCAAAGGAGATTGACAAATTGAATAAATAGATTATAGAAGTATGGCATCGAATTTTGTCGATTACGTAAAGATATGCGTACGCTCCGGCAAGGGTGGGGCAGGTTCTGCTCATCTTTTGAGAACGAAGGGAAATGCAAAAGGCGGACCCGATGGCGGAGACGGCGGAAGGGGAGGTCATATAATACTGAGAGGAAACAAACAATTTTGGACTCTGCTCCATTTGAAATATACCAAGCACCTGATTGCGGAAGCCGGAGGCAACGGTGGAGAGAACCGTTTGCACGGAAAAAACGGCAGTGATATAATAGTAGATGTTCCTTTGGGGACAGTATGCAAAGATTTTGAGACTGGGAAAACGGATTGCGAGATAACAGAAGACGGACAAATGGAAATCATTGCCAGAGGCGGCAGAGGCGGCCAGGGGAACGACCATTTCAAGTCTCCGACCAATCGCACACCGCGATATGCTCAACCGGGAGAAGATGGAATAGAGGCTTGGAAAGTGATAGAATTGAAAATACTTGCCGATGTCGGTTTGGTGGGTTTTCCTAATGCAGGCAAAAGCACTTTATTGAGTGTCGTATCGGCAGCAAAGCCCGAAATAGCAGACTATCCTTTCACAACACTTGTGCCTAATCTCGGCATGGTATCCTATCGGGACGACAGGTCTTTCATAATGGCAGACATACCCGGAATAATCGAAGGAGCATCGGAAGGCAAAGGCTTGGGATACCGTTTTTTGCGGCATATAGAAAGAAATTCCGCCTTACTTTTTATGATACCTTGCGATACGGACGACATAACAAAGGAATATGATATTCTGTTGACCGAATTGGGCAATTACAACAGCGAACTATTACACAAAGACCGCATTTTGGCAATAACGAAATGCGATATGCTTGATGATGAAATGACGGAGCAGATGAAGAAAACGCTTCCAAAAGGTGTCAAGACGGTATTCATTTCATCTGTAAGCGGACAGAATATACAGCAACTCAAAGATATGTTGTGGACAACCCTCAACAATGATTACAACAATAATGGATGAGATAACGACACTTGACACAGAATTGTTTTATACCATAAACGGAGCAAGAAACAACTTCTTCGACTGGTTCTTTGCCATTATTTCGTCTCATCTTTTCTTCGGCATAGTCCTTATAAGTTTGATATTATGGCTTTCGTTTACTCAATTCCGTCGTCGTTTTTGGGTATTGTTGATATTGGTTGCATTGTGTTTTCTGTTGGCAGACAGATTATCGGTCGTATGCTTCAAAGACGTTGTGCAAAGACTTCGACCTTCGCATGCCCTGGCAAACGTACATTTAGTCAAATTGCGTGATTTCGGATTGATATACGGCAGCAAGGGTGGATTATACGGCTTCGTTTCTTCACACGCAGCAAATGTATTCTGTCTTTCGACCGTTTTTGCTCTTGTAGCAGAGAAAAAGAGAAGGAAAATACTCATTCCTATATTTGCCATTTGGTCATTGCTGACAATATATTCACGTGTTTATTGCGGAGTTCACTACCCGGGAGATGTTATTTGCGGTTCTTTGCTCGGCATTGTCCTCGGACTGATTATCTTCTATGCTTACCGATTTATCATCGGAAGATTGGATCACAATAAGAACTGATATTTCGATTTTCTTCCCCAAAATTCGGACAGCATTTTCCACGAACAGACAAGACAACATAAGTTGCCTGCAATCCTACTGCGCCTAAACGCAAGCGGCGAAGTGTAAGGAATATTTCCTTATGTACTTCGCCGCTTTATGTTTGTGAATACTTCTTGGCAGCTAAGCTTTGCTTATTTTGATTGCCAATTCTTTTCCATCAACTACGTCTATTGTTTGTAACGGATTGTCCACATGTTCCGAGAACTTTAATTCTTTGGTCAGGGTTTCGCCAACAATGTAATCGTGAAAACTTTTTGCGGCTTCGCAAAGCAAATCGCATTTTTCTATTTCTACTATTATGTTGTCCGTAACATCGAACCCTTGTTCCTTTCTGAGGTTTTGAATTCGATTGACAAGTTCTCGTGAAATACCTTCCTTGCGTAATGCGTCTGTAATGGTTGTATCCAAAGCCACCGTCAAGTCATCTTCGTTTGCGACAACCCAACCCGGAATATCCTGCGTTATTATCTCAACATCACTCAAAGAAATTTCGATTTTTTCTCCGTTTATATCCAATACATATCTGCCATCAGTTTCTATTTTCGCAATATCTTCTTGAGAAAATGCAGATATGCCGGCAGCAATGGCTTTCATCTTTGCTCCGAACTTAGGTCCCAAAGTCTTGAAATTGGCTTTAATGCTCTTAACAAGCACATTGTTTTCTTTACTAAGGAAATCTATGTTCTTTATGTTTACTTCGGAGAGTATCAAATCTTTTACGGCTTCGATTTGAGACTGTTGGTGTGCATTCTTTGCAGGAATCATTATTTTTGAAAGCGGTTGACGAACTTTCAAGTTATTCTTTTTTCTCAATGAAAGCACAAGTGAACAGATTTTTTGTGCCATCTGCATACGTTCTTCCAAGTCTTTGTCTATGAAAGCGGGATTGCTTTTAGGGAAGTCGCTTGCGTGAACGCTCGAAACTTTGTGTCGTCCGCTTACTTCGTTCAAATCAGTGAACAATCTCTCACAGAAGAAAGGTGCAATCGGTGCTGCAAGCCTTGCAAGCGTCTCTAAACAGGTGTAAAGGGTTTGATATGCCGATATTTTATCTTCTGAGTATTCGCCTTTCCAAAATCTTCTTCTGCACAAACGCACATACCAATTACTTAAATAAGCATCTACAAAATCGGCTATTGCTCTGCCGGCTCTTGTTGGCTCATATTCTCCATAACTTTTATCGCAAAATTCTATCAAAGTATTCAATTCCGACAATATCCAGCGGTCAATCTCCGGACGTTTGGCGTTTTCTATGTCGGTTTCGCTGTAAGCAAACCCGTCAATATTCGCATAGAGGGCGAAGAATGAGTATGTATTGTAAAGAGTGCCGAAAAACTTACGACGAACTTCGTCGATGCCGGCTTTGTCGAACTTCAAGTTTTCCCAAGGTTGCGTATTGGTTATCATATACCAACGTGTTGCGTCTGCTCCGTAAGTATCCAATATCTCGAAAGGGTCAACCGCATTACCCAATCGCTTGGACATTTTATTGCCGTTTTTATCCAATACCAAGCCGTTGGAAACTACATTTTTGAAAGCAACGCTGTCAAAACATAAAGCGGCAATTGCATGCAAGGTGAAGAACCAACCGCGAGTTTGATCGACACCTTCTGCAATGAAATCGGCAGGGAAACATTTCTCCAACTGCTTATCATCGCATTCAAACGGGTAATGAACCTGTGCATACGGCATTGCACCCGAGTCAAACCATACATCTATCAAGTCCGATTCCCTAAACATCTTCTTGCCACTTGCACTTACCAATATCACATCGTCGATATATGGTCTGTGAAGGTCGAAAGTGTCATAGTTTTTATAGTCCTTGTAAGGATTTGCTTTCATAAATCCGGCAGCAATACTCTTGTCTATTTCCTTTGAAAGCATTTCAACCGAACTTATGCAAATTTCTTCTTTACCATCTTCCGTTCTCCAAATAGGAAGCGGTGTTCCCCAATATCTGGAACGGCTCAAATTCCAATCTACAAGGTTCTCCAACCAGTTGCCAAAGCGTCCGCTACCTGTCGCTTCCGGCTTCCAATTTATTGTCTTATTAAGAGCTATGAGTTTGTCTTTAATTGCAGTAGTTCTTATGAACCAGCTATCCAAAGGGTAGTACAAAATTGGTTTATCCGTACGCCAACAGTGCGGATAATTATGGATATGCTTTTCGATTTTGAACGCTTTGTTTTCCTTTTTCAGCAAAACGCATAAGTCAACGTCCAATGTGGTATCTTTATCCGTCAATGTATCATCGTAAGCGTTCTTTACAAATCTTCCTGCATACTCTTCGTACTTTTCTTTGTTCACATTGTTTTTGACAAACTCTTTTTGCAGATCCTCAATCTTGAAGAAACGTCCCTGTCTG
>URCX01000101.1 GCA_900546465.1 uncultured Bacteroidota bacterium
GTCTTGGGTAGTTGAGAAACATTTCATAAGCTATTATTTTTCTGTTGTTTGAAAATCTTTCAGCACTTAGCAGAAACAGAACGCCGTTTCGATTTTCCGAAACGCCGTTCTAATTTTTTCTTTCGGCGTTTTAATTTTTTCAAAGGGCGTTTGATTGAATGGGTTTGTGCATAAGGGGTTTTCAAAGGGGAAAAACGGGTGAAATATGAGCTTTTCCAAGGTGTAAAGTGGTATCGGATTTATTTTTTAGGTCGTATTGTTGCAAGTCATCTTGCTTTTGCGTTCGCAATGTCGTGAAAAAACCATACCTTTGCAGGGCGAAAAAATATAAATCAACGATAAATATGCAAGTAAACAGAAGAAAAGAGTTGTTTCCGAACGTTACAGACGAACAATGGTACGATTGGAAGTGGCAGGTGAAGAACAGAGTGGAGACTTTGGAGGATTTGAAAAAGTACATCACTCTTACAGCGGAAGAAGAGCAAGGTGTGGCAAACGCATTGAAGACTTTACGTATGGCTATCACTCCTTACTATTTGTCTTTAATCGATGTGAACAATCCGAACGACCCCGTACGTCGTCAGGCTATCCCTACGGCTGCGGAACTTCATCAGGCAGATGCAGATCTTTTGGATCCTCTTCACGAGGACGAGGATTCACCTGCTCCGGGACTTACTCACCGTTATCCGGACAGAGTTTTGTTCCTCATAACGGACATGTGTTCGATGTATTGCCGTCATTGCACACGTCGTCGTTTCGCAGGACAACACGATTGCGAAAGCACACATGAGAGAATTGATAAATGTATAGAATATATCGCCAAAACTCCGCAGGTAAGAGATGTTTTGCTTTCCGGTGGAGACGCTTTGATGGTTAATGATGATATGTTGGAGTCAATCATAAAGAGATTGAGAGCCATTCCTCACGTGGAAATAATTCGTATAGGTTCAAGAACTCCGGTTGTTTGCCCTATGAGAATTACCGACAAGCTCGTTAATATGTTGAAACAATACCATCCGATTTGGTTGAACACCCATTTCAATCACCCTAACGAATGTACGGCAGATGCGAAAGCGGCTTGCGAACGTTTGGCAAATGCAGGTATCCCTTTGGGTAACCAATCCGTATTGTTGAGAGGCGTTAATGATGATGTCAGAGTGTTCAAGAAATTGGTTCATGAGCTTGTTAAGATGAGAGTAAGACCATATTACATCTATCAATGCGACCTTTCAATGGGATTGGAACACTTCCGTACTCCTGTATCAAAGGGTTTGGAGATAATGGAAAACCTAAGGGGGCATACCTCAGGCTATGCCGTTCCTACATTCGTGGTAGATGCACCGGGCGGTGGCGGAAAAACTCCTGTTATGCCTCAATACGTAATTTCTCAATCGCCTAACAGAGTTGTTCTAAGGAACTTCGAGGGAGTTATTACGACATATACCGAGCCTGAAAGCTATGTTCCTGGAGAATGTGATGTGGATTTCTTGAAAGGAACGGAGATTGTGAACGATGGTGTTGCCAAATTGCTTCGCGGAGATCAACTTTCCATGGAGCCTGCACACCTTGCACGTCACGAAAGAAACAAGAAACATTAGTTTTCAAGCGACAGACGAAATGCCTTTTGTAGAAAAATTGCTCAAATACAAGAGTGTTTCTTTTGTCGGAATGGAAAAAAATGCGGGGAAGACCCAGACACTTAATTATGTGTTGGGTCGTCTCCGCTCTTTTTCTGATACGAAGATTGCCATCAGTTCAATCGGAATAGATGGTGAGCAGATCGATCAGGTAACTCAAACTTCCAAACCGGAGATACATATATATAAGGGGACGAAATTCGTAACAGCACAAGTTCTTTACCTGCAAAGAGAAATCATAAGTTGCATAGAGAACGTAAGTTTACGCACAACAGCCTTGGGAAGACTGATAACGGCGGAAGCAATAAGCGATGGAAAGGTTCTTTTGGCAGGTCCGAGCGATACAAAGCAGCTGAAAGAGTTTATAGACAGTCTTTCCCAAAAGGTAAATCTTTGTTTGATTGACGGTGCTTTGTCGAGAATGAGTTTCGGTTCGCCCTGTATAACGGAGGCAATGGTGCTTTCAACCGGTGCGGCGGTGAGTGCCTCTCTGCAAACGATGGTTGACAAAACTCTTTTCACATACGAGCTTATCCGATTGCCGAAATATGCAGGCAGTGAAGCAGAAGATTTGAAGCAAAAGGACAGCGGTGTTTATGCCGTGGCAGATGGAGAAATCATTCCCTTGGAAATACCTTCTCTTCTGATGATTGAGAAATACAAGGACGTAATCTTTTCCCATGGAAAGACAATTTACATTTCCGGAGTGCTGAACGAGAAGTTCATGCGTTTCGTTTGCTCGCAGAAAGAGCAGGATAAAACGGAGATAATCCTCAAAGACTTCACCAAGAACTTCGCTTCACCTGAAAGCATACGGCAATTCCTTCGCAAAGGAGGCAGATTGAGCGTGCTTTATCCGGCAAACCTTATAGCCATAACGGCAAACCCCATATCGCCTACGGGTTACAATTTCGACAATAAGCAAATGCTCGATGCATTACGCCAAGCCATTCCGGCGGATATTTACAACATAAAAACCTTATAAAGATATGAGATTTCAACAAGCCATTGCCGAGTATCCTTCCTTGAAAACGATTTATTCGCAGATGGAACTGCAAACTTCCATGGGAAGAAAATTGCTTACAAGCACCGAATTCTCGCATTCTTCCGCATGGATAAAACGCCAATGGGAGCAAATGGAGGAGTGCTTGGCATTCAGAAAGGCTCAGAACGAGCAATCCTTACATCATTTTCTTTGTCTGATGGGAGAGATTTGCGATATAAGCGGTACGATACGTCTTATCGAACAGGGAGAAACGGCAGACGATGTAGGCTTGTTTGAATTGAAAGTATTCTGTATAAATGTCAAGAAAGTAGGCAAGCTGTTCGCTTCATCGCTTATGCCTTTGCCCGATTTGCAAGGGGTAATAGATATATTAGATCCCGAAAAGTTGGAATTACCTCGCTTTTATATCTATTCCGCTTACTCTAAGGAGTTGGAGGAAAAGAGAAAACAATGGGAGAAAGCCAAGGAAGAGGATAATCAAGAGGCAAGTCGCAGGCTTTACTGCGAATGCTTGGATTTGGAAGACAAGGTAAGAGAGGAATTATGTTGCCGTATCCGTCCTCTTATAGCCGAAATCAAACAAGCCATGGAAAGTATTGCTCAAACGGATGTGGCTTTTGCAAAAGCTGTTTTGGCAGAAGATTTGCATTTGAACAAAGTTTCCATTGTCGAAAAGGCTGAAATCAAATACCGAAACATCTTTCACCCCGTTGTGAAACGCCTGATGACCGAATCCGACAGGCGTTATCAGGATATAGACGTGCATATCGATGAAAGGGTTCTGTTGATTACGGGAGCTAATATGGCAGGCAAAACAATGATATTGAAGACCCTTGCTCTCAATCAGCTGTTATTGCAATACGGTTTCTTCCTTGCCTGCGAGAGTGCCGAGCTGTGCTTGGTCGAAAGTGTGCAATGCAGCATAGGAGACGGGCAAGACGAGGAGGAAGGCTTGTCTTCCTTTGCATGGGAAATCAAAACATTGGACAACATCATCAAAATAATGCGTCAAGGCGGCAGACATCTTGTTTTGGTCGATGAATTGGCTCGAACAACCAATCCTGTGGAGGGTAAAAAACTTGTGGAAGGCTTCATCAAAGTATGTTCCGAGCAATCAAGTCTTGCAGTCGTTACCACTCATTACTCCAATATTCAGGCACCATGCCGCAGTATGCGTGTCAAAGGCTTCATGCATCAGGCTCTTACTCCGCCCATAGACATAGACCGCATAAGCGATTATATAGATTACAGTCTCGTAGAAACCGACAACCGACAAGCCCCTACGGAAGCTCTGAATCTCTGTCGTCTTTTGACAGTAGATGATGATTGGATAAGGTATTCGGAGAATTGATATGAGATAGGGATTTTTTCAAAATGCACTTTTTTTTTACAGACAACAATATGAGCAATCAAAATGCGTTTTCTCTTAAAAGCCAACAGTAACAATAATCAACAAAAACAAAAATCAAAATGAGAAAATCGCTTTTGACAGCAGTGTGCATTCTATTCGCCACAGGCGTATTTGCACAAGAGAAGAAAACCAAGCTGTTCTTTGAAGTCGGCTTCGGTTCCACGGAAGTGTTTAATAATTTCGGCCCATTCCCTGCCAATTTGCCAAACGAACAGTCGGCAAAGACTGCAATGAATGTCGATTTAGGCATAGGTTTATCCTTTAAGGAAGCTTTCTTTGTGAAGCTCGACCTGCTTACTACCGGAAGCACTTTGTATCCTTCCGTACCCGGTTCGTCCACAATGCTCATTCCTATCATTGCTATAAAGGGAAACACCAATCTTATGTACACCAATATTGAAATAGGAACGATATATAAAATCGGTTCTTTGAGTATAAAGCCTGCTGTGAACATCGGCTTGGTTGCTTTCTCGAATAAATTTACCTATAACCGCATAAATACTTCCAATAGTATGATTGAAACCATGGATTATAAGAATACATCATACGGTTTCGGCGGAGGATTTTCCATAACGGCAGATTACAAATTGAACAAATACTTATCTGTTTTTGCAAAAGGCGCAATCATGGGTACTTCCGCACCTGATACGGAACTAAACGAAGAATTAAGTCCCTTGGCATACGGATACAAAGACATGGACAGAGATCCGGTAGGAATGATTTCCACTTTCATCGGCTTACGTTGCAATTTCTAAATTCCGAGAAACGAAATAATACAAAGAGGGTTTGCATGCAAAAAAGTGCAAGCCTTCTTTGCTTTTCACCAAAGGGCGTTTGCTTGTGATTGAAAGGGCGTTTCAATTTTTTCAAACGCCCTTTCAATTTTCCGAAAGGGCGTTTGAGTGAGGTGTCGCTATTATTTCGTACTTTTGCAGACTGTTTTACAATAACAAATAACGATATGAAGAAAGCATACGTATTTCCCGGACAGGGAGCACAGTTTGTCGGTATGGGCAAAGAACTGTATGACTCAAACGAAAGCTGCAAAGCTATGTTTGAAAAGGCTGATGAGATACTTGGATTCCGCATTACGGATATAATGTTCGCAGGAACTGACGAGCAATTAAGGCAAACCAATGTAACTCAACCCGCAATCTTCCTACATTCCGTCATTCTCGCAAAGGCTTTGGGCGAAAACTTCAAGCCTGACATGGTTGCAGGACACTCCTTAGGAGAGTTTTCGGCATTGGTTGCTGCGAATGCTATGAGTTTTGAAGATGGTTTGAAATTGGTTTCTGCACGTGCGGAGGCTATGCAGAAGGCTTGTGAAGCCGTTCCCGGCACTATGGCTGCCATAATCGGCTTGGCAGATGAGAAAATCGAAGAAGTATGTGCCTCGATAGAAGAAGTAGTTGTTCCTGCAAACTATAATTGCCCCGGTCAGTTGGTGATTTCCGGCAGTGTAGAGGGAGTTAACAAGGCATGTGAGCTGTTGAAAGCAGCCGGAGCGAAGAGAGCCTTGCCGTTAAAGGTAGGCGGAGCATTCCATTCGCCGCTTATGGAACCGGCAAGAGTGGAATTGGCTGCGGCAATAGAGAAAACGGATATTCATACTCCTGTCTGCCCTGTTTATCAGAATGTAAACGCATTGCCGATGACCTCTCCCGCAGAAATAAAAGAGAATTTGATTAAGCAGTTGACCTCTCCTGTAAAGTGGACTCAGATTTCCAAAGCCATGATTGCCGACGGAGCGGAGAATTTCATTGAAGTGGGTCCTGGCAATGTGCTTCAAGGTTTGATTAAGAAGGTGAAAGCCGATGCAGTTCTCTCCTCTGCAAGCATCAATGCTTAATTTCAAAAATCATGACTTACAAAGAACTTCTTCTAAGTAGGCAAAGCGACCGCAAATACGAGGAGCGTGCGGTTGAAAACGATAAATTGGAAGCTTGTTTGGAGGCAGCACGCCTGTCTCCTTCGGCTTGCAATTCCCAGCCTTGGACTTTCGTGGTGGTGAATGAGCCTGAGCTGTTGCAGCAAATGCGGAAAGCAACTGCCAATATGGGCTTAAATCGTTTCATTTATCAGGTTCCTGTCATCATTGCGGTGGTTTTGGAAAAGGCAAACCTCACTTCCTCCATAGGTTCGGTCATAAAGGATAAGGAATACACCCTTTTGGACTTGGGTATCGCCGCAAACAACTTCTGCATGCAGGCAACGGAATTGGGATTGGGTACTTGCATGATTGGTTGGTTCGATGAAAAGAAAGTGAAACAAATCCTGAATGTACCGAATGCCAAACGCATTCCCCTGCTTATCGCTTTGGGTTACTCTGCTGCCACAAAGAGAAAGAAAATACGCCATTCAATAGACAAAATCCGCAAATACAATTCCTATAAATAAATAGGAAGTCGGGATTATCGGCGGTATCGGAACTTCCATAAAATAAGAATTACCGTAAAAAGCGGACTTCCGCAAGAGAAAAGGAAATCAGCCGGCTTAATTGCTCAAATTCCAACTCAATCCCCAGCAAAGGGCAAAACCTTCTTGGGGATACAATGGTGTGGAAATATAGTTCCTACCGAGCATTCCGGCGTATGGGTGCCTTAAAGCGAGGAAGAGATTACATACATCTATCTTTGCATTTATGAAAAGGTCGCAATAGAGATAGTTTCCTGTTTTTTCCTCATTCTGATATGCGAAAATACCGATGTTCGGCAGGTATTTGTCGGCATAATATGAACTGTTGTACCTCAAATCCACCCCGATGAGTGTTTCCAATTTACCTTTGAAAAGTTGCAATCTGAGATAGAGGCTTTGCTTTGCCATAAAGACCGGCAGCATAGGGCGGTTTTCGCCTTCGGTATGTTGAACCACATAATTACTTTGGCAGCCTAAATGTTTCCAATCTTTGTTCCAAAGAGCTTGAACTTGAAAGAGTTTTATGTTCTCGCCGTATGCGAGGCTCAAATCGCCGGAACGGATTACGGGATATTTGTCCAAGAGGAAGTAATTGAGCCTCAGCTGAAACAAATCCTTGTATCGGTAACTTGCTTTGAGCTGAAATATCTCGCTTTTCTCCGCTTCTCTATCCCAATTCATACTTTGGCTTGCAAAATGCGAGTATATATAATATGGTGTCTGCTTTTTGCTTGAAGCAGAAAGGCTTATTACATTGTCGGAAAGCCGGAATGTCGCTTTTATATCGGCAGCATAATCTCCGGAATAGGTCTTTGAGGCAATGCTTTGGCTGTATGAGGAGATTATTTCAAAGTTTCCGTATCTGAAACCCATGAATGCCTGAGGGGTAATGATATTATAAAGAGGCGAATTGGCTGTATCGGAGAACATAAGTAACTCATGCTTCACATTTATGCCTATCGGGAGAGGCAGAGTGGCTGAATTATT
>URCX01000102.1 GCA_900546465.1 uncultured Bacteroidota bacterium
GTCAAGCAACTTTTTGTTATCCGTAGCCTGCCTTTCTTGTAATTGTGCCATCAACTTCGGTTGCAGTTGCTGCAATTCGTTGCCTCTTTGTTGCAATTCCTTTTCGGTTTGTTTCTGTTGAGTAAGCGTAAGGTTTGCTCCGTTCTTCATATAGTTAGCATAGTCGTTCTCAAACTTATTCTGTTTTGCGGCAAATTCGTTTTCAACTTTCTTTTGGTAGGCTTTGAGGCTCTCTTCCATATCTTTCGCCATCTCATATTTGGCAAGTACGCTGTCCGTATCCACGTATGCAACTTTCAAAGCTCCGGAAGACAGTGTTTTATTGCCTTTTACTGTTGTTTCGGCTTCTTTTGCTTCGGCTTTATCGGTGTTTTCGCCGCTGAGCAACATAATGAATAATACTATCGAACAACATAAGGAAAGGCAACAGCCAATCCACAAAATCATATTGGAATTCTTTTTCTCCATTTCTTCTTTCTGTTTTTTCGTCCTGCAAAGATAGCCCATTTTTCCGTTATGTCAAATCTTTGTTCTGCGATTTTACATTTCAAGGCTTTGAAACGAATATATTGCAGCTGCTTTACGGAAAATCAATACTTGTATTCGGCTCTCAAAAAGCCTATGAAAGAATCGTAATCGTTACCGGGTTCACGGTAATATACATATATATTATAATAGTTCTGTGTTTCGCTATGGTTCCCCTCCACTTCTTTATATGAACCTACCGTATAACCGTTAGGAATGTAAAGTATCTGATAATTGTAATAGCCTTGTTTCAAAAGCATACGAAGAACGTATTTATTCAGTGTGTTGTCGAATGTGAATTTGTTTTGTTGCGAGAAACGCCAATCGCTCAATTCTCCGACAGCATAGTAGCTTCCTTCAAGGCTCAGAGGCTTCGGCAGGTAGAAATACACCCAAGCGTAATCGCTGTGCAGGACTTCATCGTCATCGATCTCATTTCTTACGTAGTATGCTCCTTTCAAGTCTGCCTGTTCCACAAAAGGGGAACGGTCTTTTATTTGTTCCTCTCTCAGTCTCACCACATTTTCGCCTCCTATGTAGTCTATATTGGCGATAAAATTGGAACGCTGTCTCAGAGAGGTGAAATCAAAAGAGCGAAATACGTTTCCGCCATCAAAGATGTTTTCTTGTCGGAAGTTGTAAACCAATTCCCTTCCTCTGTTCTCGCTTAACGGCAGAAAGCGTTTATTATCTTCTCTTCCGTTTTGCTGAATGAGAACTTTCACTCTTTCATTCGGATTGTAGAAAAGGTCATTATTCGCATAAACTCTTACATCTGTTTCCTGACATCTTGTTCTCAGAGCCGGTTCTCTTGCCTGCATTACCTCGGCTGCCACTTCTGCTTTCCTGTCTATACATAAGAAACGTTTGGTGAGGACGACATTGTCGGGCTCTCCTTCTACATAGACTTTCAAAATATAATTTCCGCTTTTGGTAAGGCGTGTCATGGAACTTGGAATTGTCTGTTCGTAATGCACGAACCTTTGAAGAGTATTGAACGAGTTAGCAAAATTTCCAACCATTGCCGTTTCAAAGCCGTCAATATAGTCGGAGTATTGCAGGGAACTCTCAGTCCAATCGCTGTTGCAATGAATGAAAGTGTATTCAAAGCGATGTGTTTCTTCCGAAAGTTCATCGAAAGAAAGCAAAAGCCCTTCACTTTGATTGATATTCAATATAGGAACAAGCATTCGGGAATCCATGCTTTCCAATTTGACTGTTTTGATTATCGGAGAGTAAACTCTGTCCTGCCAAACAAATTGGGCGTAAAGCGGATTTACGCCCAGAAGTATGATTATGAGAAAAATCTTTCGCATTTTCCGCTTATGCCATTTGTTCCTCTATTTCTGCAACCGTCTTCGGTATGTATTTGCCCAATAAACGGCAACCATCTTTGGTTACAAGCAAGTCATCTTCTATCCTTATGCCGCCGAAGTCCTTGTATTCCTCCACTTTATCGTAATTGATATAGTCTTTGCATTTGCCTTCGGCTCTCCATTTGTCAATGAGTTCGGGAATGAAATAACAGCCGGGCTCGTTGGTCAAGACAAAACCCTCTTGCAATTCTCTGCCGAGACGAAGCGAAGCCAATCCGAACTGAGTAGAGCGAATGTTCTTCTTATCGTAACCTACGTAGTTCTCCCCGTAGTTCTCCATGTCGTGAACGTCCAATCCCATCATGTGTCCCAGACCGTGCGGCATGAACATCCCCATCGCTCCTTGTGCAACTGCGTCTTGCAAATTGCCCTTCATCAAGCCCAATTCTTTGAGAGCGCTTGCCAAACGTGAGACAGCAGCAAGGTGAATGTCTGAATATTTCACCCCCGGAGCAATCAAACTCGGTACAAGGCTTTGTGCAGCAAGTACTGCTTCGTAAATATCTTTTTGGCGACTTGAAAACTTTCCGCCAACAGGAACCGAACGAGTTATGTCGGAACAATAGCCTTGTGGATTTTCGCAACCGGCATCGGAAACAATCATTCTGCCTTTCTTTATTTGCAATGAATGGTCGTGTCCGTGGAGAATTTCGCCGTGAGTGGTCAATATGATAGGGAAAGACACCGGTCCGCCGCCTGCCAATGCTTCTCCTTCCATGCGTCCGGCTATCTCGTATTCATAAGTGCCTTCTTTGGCAGCCATCTTCATCATTGTGGTATGCATATTGTAGGCTGTTGCAATAGCTTTTTCGATTTCTACAATCTCCTCTTCACTCTTGACGGAACGTTGCTTTACACAGGCTGCAATCAATTCCACGGAAACGTATGCCTTTACATAATGGCGGTCTATATGAAGAAGTTCCGATATGAAATTCACGTTTTCCGCTCTATAAGGCGGCACGAAGTGTACTTTTCTTCCCGCAAATACAACAGCATCCATGAATTTGCGTAAGTCATTTATGCTGCCGCTGTTTTCAACTCCCACTTCCAAGGCTCTCTCATGTATGCTTGGAACGGGACCTGTCCAAATTATATCTTCCATATCGACATCTTCTCCGAAGAGATATTCCTTTCCTTCGTCTATATCGATAACTCCGACAAGGTTTTGCAAGTCATGAGCGAAGAAATATCTGAATGTACTGTCCTGACGGAACGAATAAGTGTTGGCAGGATAGTTAAACGGACTGTCGCCATTGCCGAGTATCAGAATGACACCTCGTTTGACATCTTTCATGAGCTGTTTGCGTCGCATCATGTAGGTCTCTTTGCTGAACATAATCTTTCTTTGTTTTTATGAATTACAATTCTTATTTTGCTGTCTGCATTCAACATGCAAGTGCAAATTTACAACAAACATTTGAGCGAGCGTTACTTCGGACTTGAAAAGTTAGACTTTTCTTTCTGAGGGTTGTTGATTTTATTCATAATCTCATTTATTCGCAGATGAGAGAAGTAAGGAAACGATGAAATGCTTGGTGTAGGAGGTGAAAAGGTGATATGATTTCGTGCTTTCTAATTTCTTGAAAAAATATTTTTCTTTCAGACAAGCGGCAACGAGACGGAAAGTTGTCAATGCGTGTAAATCAAGTATTTTTACTTCCTAAGCAAAAAGCGTGCCAAAGAAAAATTTCAATAAAAGTTCAGATGTACAGACTGAAATTTCGTGTGGTTTTATTTGGTCGTTCTGATAAATTGGCATACCTTTGCGGTATTAAAACAATGCTAACATGCAAAAAAACAGTTCGTTATGAAAAGAAACAGTATTAAGACGGCATTGTATGCCGTGGCTTTGTCAAGTATGGCTTTCTTCTTTCAAGGAGAGGCATCTGCTCAAAACGAGAGCGGAAACGTATGGGTATCTCCCTTTATAGGAATGTCGGCATTAAACGGTGGCAATGACGTGATTGAGAAGTACGGTTGCGATGCAAAGGTTCTCAATTCATACAGCTTGGGGTATGAGTTGGGTTATGATTTCGGCAAATTGTATATGTTCTTCGGTTTGGAGGAGGAATATACCGACCTTGCCAAGAATGATGTCAGCCTCGGCATAAAGACGACGAACGTAAACGTCAACCTTGCGTATCCTTTATGGAGGAGTAATTCCCAAAGATTTTCCCTTGACTTTCGTTTAGGCGTGGGAATGTATAACAGCGAGATTGAATACGCGAAAGAAGTAGTCGGCAATATACGCCCTTTTCAATCAATCGTAAAACAGAAGTATAATCTTTACCTGCCTGTCGGTTTCAGCTTCAATTTGTTTAAGTCAAATAATTCTGCGGCTAAGATAAACCTGCTTTACAGGCATTCTTTCGACACAGGAAGAACGAAATACTTCGGTTCGGATTCCAAATTATCTGATTCCGCCTTCAACAAACTCGGTTCGTTGTATATAACAGTGGGATATACTTTCGGGATTTGAAGCAAGGATTTATTGATGACAAAAAAGAAAGAGGGTAAGGGGTTTATGCTTACCCTCTTTCTTTTTTTATTCTTCCTCTCTTGGCTGAATGATTAAGCCCCATTCCCTTTTGGTGGCAGTCTTGCCGATAAGTTTTATATGTTCCACCGCATAGCGTTCGCATGGGTGAAGACCTATCACATCGACTACGCCATCACATACTTTCAAAACGACCTTATTCAAATTGTAACCGTTCTTTTGTTTCCATTTATGGGTGAACATTTCTTCCGGTTTTTGAGGTTTGTAGTTCGGACAGTCGTATTCATGCACCAAAACGCAAAAAAGTTCTTTCCATTTGGTATCCTTGTATGTCCAAATGCGGAAATAGTTCAGGTTGGAATAGTCTCGGTTCACCGTCATGAAAGAAATCTCGTCTCCTCCGTCTCCGTCCAAGTCTCCTTCGTTGACAAGGAAATATACTCCCAAGTCTCCGTCCAATTTTAAGGGCGTAATTTCATCATTATCGGAGAAAAGAGTTGTCGCACCTTCGTATAAGTTCTCCGAAAAACCGTCTCCGTCAAAGTCTCCCCTTATGCTGAAACGTGAAGCCTCCGTTTTGTTCCACTTCCATTGCGAAGGGTCTCTGTCATCGACAATAACATCCGTCCAAGGCTTCAAAGCCTCATTTTGTGCCTTTGTTGCAATACTGCAAAACGCCACAATGACCAATAAAAAGTATAGTTTCTTCATCTCTTTGTGTTCTTAATCGATATCTTCGTAACGTAAATTTTGTATGATATATTCTTGCCTTTCGGCGGAATTGGAACCCATGAAGAAAGAAAGTACTTCGTTTACTCCGGATTCCTTATTTAATATTATGGGATCTAATCTCATGTCCTTGCCTATGAAATGACGGAACTCGTCAGAGGAAATTTCACCCAATCCTTTGAAACGGGTAATCTCCACATTGCCCCTTAATTTTTCTGCGGCGTCATCTCGTTCTTTTTCAGTGTAACAATACATGGTTTGTTTCTTGTTTCTGACACGAAATAATGGCGTTTGCAGTATATAAACATGTCCTGCCTTAACCAAATCGGGGAAGAATTGCAAGAAAAACGTCATAAGCAACATTCTGATGTGCATTCCGTCCACATCGGCATCGGTTGCTATCACAACGTTATTGTATCTCAAATTATCCATGTCCTCATCTATGTTGAGGGCGCTGTGCAGAAGGTTCAATTCTTCGTTCTTATATACAAATTCTTTACTCTCTCCATAGGAGTTTTTGGGCTTTCCTCTCAACGAAAACACGGCTTGAGTATTCACATCCCTGCTTTTGGTTATGGAACCCGAAGCAGAGTCGCCCTCGGTGATGAAAAGAGTGGACTCCAATCGCCTTGCGTCTTTACTATTGTAATGAACCCTGCAATCTCGCAACTTTTTATTGGTAAGGCTGACCTTTTTGGCACTTTCTTTTGCCAATTTCCTTATGTTCTGCATGCCTTTCCGTTCCTTCTCGTTGCGAATGATTTTTTGCAGAATGGCTTCTGCCGTCTCGGAATGAATATGCAGATAATCGTCCAAGTTTCTGCGGACAATATCTCCTATGAAAGTCTTTACCGCTACGCCCTTTCCGTCCGGTTTCATATTGGTTGAGCCGAGTTTTGTCTTGGTCTGCGACTCGAAAACAGGCTCTTCAATTCTCAGACTTATGGCAGCCACCAATCCCTGCCTGATGTCGGAGGCTTCATAGTCCTTTTTGTAAAAGTCTTTCAAGACTTTCACCAATGCTTCTCTGAATCCCGAAAGGTGAGTGCCGCCCTGCGTGGTGTTTTGTCCGTTCACAAAGGAGTAATGCTCCTCCGTCAGAACTCTGTCGGAATGTGTGAACGCAAATTCAAAGCCTTCTTCACTCAGATGTATAATCGGGTACAAACCATCGGCTTCATTCATGTTGCTTGTCAGCAAATCCAATAAGCCGTTCTTGGAATAGAACTTATTTCCGTTATATACAATGGACAGACCTTTGTTAAGACAGGCGTAATGCCAAATCATCTTTTCGATGTATTCGTCAATGAAATGGTAATTACCAAATATCCTCTGGTCGTTATCCGGAATGAATTCTACACATGTACCGTTATCCGATTTTGAAGCCTCTATCGGACGATCCTCGACGATGTTTCCCCTGCTGAATTCTGCCACTTTGGTTTTGCCGTTCCTCACCGACTGAACTTTGAAGTAAGAAGACAAGGCATTAACCGCCTTTGTACCGACACCGTTCATGCCGACTGATTTCTGAAATGCCTCCGAATCGTATTTTGCCCCCGTATTCATCTTGGAAACACAGTCAACCACTTTCTCTAAAGGTATTCCCCGTCCGTAGTCCCGCACTCTCACAAGTTTGGTATCGAAGTTCACATCGACCTCTATACGCTTTCCGCTTCCCATTGCGAACTCATCGATGGAATTATCTATGATTTCTTTCAGCAAAACATAAATCCCGTCATCTGCAGACGCTCCATCACCCAACTTACCTATATACATGCCGGGACGCCGGCGTATATGCTCATTCCATTCCAAAGACTTGATGTTATCCTCGGTATATTCCGTCTTATTAAAATCCTCTTCCATTGTCATAGCTTGCAAATGTACGAAAAAAAAAACAAAAGTCCGCTTTTAGAGGTTTTCAATTCCCCGAGCAGCCATGGTTAAACATGCTTTTGCGTCTTTGTTCAAAGACTTTCAACTGCTTTTCGCCGAAGAACAATCGCTTTTCTATTTTATTCAAATACAACAACTCTTCCACATTTCTTTCTTCTGCATTGCAGGCAATAACATCTGAAGCCGTCAAATTGCCTTCCTTATCATGAAAAGCATAACACAATACTCCCTCAGGGTTTCTCAACAATGTATAACCGTCCATTGTCTCTGACCAAGACATAACCTCATCTCCCTTTATTATATATGTAAGAGTTTTACCGTTAGGCTGCGTTACCGTAATAGGCAGTTGTCTTGCGGGAACGGCACAAACATGCAATGTCAGCAAAAGTCCGAAAACAAGATTAAAAACAT
>URCX01000103.1 GCA_900546465.1 uncultured Bacteroidota bacterium
CCCGTTAGGTAGTATGATGCTCTGTGTTGCCCGGACTTTCCTCTCCGAATGCAAATTCGCAGCGATAGAACGATGTCGCACCGTTATGTTTCTTACTCCTTTGGTGTCGAATTGGCAGCACGCTTACGTGCGACCTCGTCAAGAAGTATTTTTCGTATTCTCAGATGGTTCGGAGTGATTTCAAGATATTCGTCTTCGGCTATATACTCCATCGCTTCCTCCAAAGAGAACTTCTTTGCCGGTGCTATATTTACCTTTTCATCCGCACCTGCCGAACGCATGTTTGATAATTTCTTGGTGATTGTAAGGTTCACCACAATATCATCGGGTCTCAATCCCTCTCCGACGACCATTCCTGTATATACTTCATCGCCCGGAGAGACAAAGAAAGTTCCTCTGTCTTGCAATTTATTGATTGAATATTCTATTGCGGTACCTGTTTCCTTTGCAATCAAAGCTCCCATTCTTCTTCCGGTGATTTCCCCCTTCCAAGGCTCGTATCCTTTCAGGCGACTTGCCATTATAGCCTCACCCTCCGACACTGTGAGTATATTGTTTCTCAATCCTATGATACCCCTTGATGGAATGGTGAACTCTATGTGGCTTCTGTCTCCCTGAGCCTCTATGCTGTCTATCTCTCCCTTCCTCATGGTTACCAATTCTATCACTTTACCTGAGAATTGCTCCGGAACAACTATGGTTAACTGTTCTACAGGCTCGCATTTCTTACCATCGATTTCCTTGATGATAACCTTAGGTTGTCCGACCTGCAATTCGTATCCCTCTCTACGCATGGTCTCTATCAAAATCGAAAGATGAAGAATACCACGTCCGTAAACTATGAGCGAATCCGGTGAATCGGTTTCTTCTACACGAAGAGCCAGATTTTTCTCCAACTCTGCGAACAACCTCTCACGAAGATGTCGGGAAGTTACATACTTACCGTCCTTACCGTAAAAAGGCGAATTATTTATCGTAAAGAGCATGCTCATCGTCGGATCATCGACCTTTATCGGCTTCAACGGCTCCGGATTTTCCAAATCGCAGACCGTATCTCCTATTTCAAAGTCTTCCAATCCCAAAATGGCACAAATCTCCCCCGCTTCCACCGTTGTCTTTATTTTTTCCTTTGCCAAACCTTCAAAGACATAGAGTTCCTTGATTTTGGAACGCACCATCTCTCCATTGGTTTTTGCAAGCGTTACATCTTGCCCTGCAACCAACGTTCCTCTGTGAAGACGTCCCACGGCTATTCTGCCGACATACGAGGAGTAATCCAAGGAAGAAATCATCAACTGTGTATTTCCATCCGTTACATTGTAAGCAGGAATATGCTTTATTATCATATCCAGAAGATAAGATACGTCTTCCGTGGGCTGTTCCCAATCTTCACTCATCCAACCCTGCTTTGAAGAACCGTAAACCGTAGGGAAGTCCAACTGTTCCTCCGTTGCACCGAGAGAGAACATAAGGTCGAAAACCTTTTCCTGCGTTTCGACGGGATTACAGTTCGGTTTATCAACCTTATTTATGACCACAATAGGTTTAAGGTTCAATTCTATTGCCTTTTGCAGCACAAAACGGGTTTGAGGCATAGGACCCTCAAAAGCATCTACCACAAGCAGAACTCCGTCCGCCATATTCAACACTCTTTCCACCTCTCCACCGAAATCACTGTGGCCGGGAGTATCTATAACGTTTATTTTGTAACCCTTATATCTTATGGAAACATTCTTGGAGAGTATAGTGATACCGCGTTCACGCTCCAAATCATTATTATCCAGTATAAGGTCCTTTGTCTCTTGATTGTCGCGGAAAAGCTTTGCCTGATACAGCATTCTGTCCACGAGGGTCGTTTTACCATGATCTACGTGAGCTATTATGGCTACGTTTCTGATGTTCTGCATTCTGTGTTCCGAATATTATTAAGACTGTTTATGTTTTGAAGAAACGGCATTTCGCGAAAATGAAACCCCGTTCCATTCTTCTCTTTCTTCCTTTCGTTTTACCCAAACGGCGTTTCGGTAAAACAATTCTTTATCGCATGAAATCAAGTTCCTATCCGAAAAGTTCTTTCTTTATCTCCTCTATCGCTTTTTCTATGCCTGAGACGTCTTTTCCGCCGGCTGAGGCGAAGTATTTCTGCCCACCGCCGCCGCCTTTGATGTGTTTGGCTGCCGAACGTATGATTTTGGAAGCGTCCTTGCCATTTGCCACAAGCTCTTCTCCCAACATAAGCGACAAAGATACCTTTCCTTCATCTGCTCCGTAAGCAATGAAACATATATTGTTGCTTTCGGCTTTGAATTTGAATGCCAAATCCTTCACCACATCGGCTTTCAACTTGCTGCAATCCCACTCCAATAAATCCACATCGCCCGTTTGCTTGATTTCTTTGCGGAGAACATCGAACAGTTGTGCCGTTTTCTCTTTCTGCAACTTTTCAAGACCGGCTTTCAATGCAGCATCGTCCTCAATCAACTTCTTGACCGATTGCACCACATTGGGACTTGCTACAAACAAAGAGTGTATTTCTTTCAATGTATCGAGACTTTCATAAAGGAATTTCTCGAAACCCTTTCCGCTCACCGCCTCTATTCTCCTCACACCGGCTGCAACAGCGGTCTCATTCACTATTTTCACCATTCCGATTCGACCTGTTGACTTAACGTGAGTACCGCCGCAAAGCTCTATGCTGTCGCCAAACTTTATGCAACGCACCTTATCACCGTATTTCTCACCGAACAAAGCCATAGCACCCATCTCTTTCGCTTGGTCAATCGGTATATCCCTGAAATCTTCTGCCGAATAATCCTCTCGAATCATGGCATTGACGATTTGTTCCGCCTTCATTATTTCCTCGTCTGTAAGTTTTGAAGGACAGGAAAAGTCAAATCGCAAACGCATATCATCGACATACGAACCCTTTTGCTCCACATGATTGCCGAGAACCTTGCGTAAAGCATAATGCAAAAGATGAGTTGCCGTATGGTTTGCCTCTGTAGCTTTACGTAATTCGGCATCGACAGTAAGCATGAAAGGTTCTTCCAAATTCTTAGGCAGTTCCTTCACTATATGAAGGGTCAGTTTATTCTCCTTTTTAGTATCCGTTATCCTTGTTCTGCCGCCGGAGTTTTCTATAAAGCCCTTATCCCCTGTCTGACCGCCCATTTCGGCATAAAAAGGTGTGCTGTCGAAAACAAGCTGATAGCAAACCGAATTTTTCATCGTTACTTTCCGATAACGCAAAAGCCGTGCCTCTGTCTGCAAAACATCATATCCGATAAATTCTCCCAAGCCTTCAAAAGGCACAATCTCCACCCAATCGTCCGTAAGGCTCTTTGCAGCATTACGAGAACGCTCTTTCTGAGCAGCAAGATTACTTTCAAAGCCCTGCATATCCACTTTGTAACCTTTCTCCTGTGCCATCAGTTCTGTCAAGTCCACAGGGAAACCGTAAGTATCAAACAACTCGAAAGCAAAGTCGCCATCTATCGTCTTATTGCTGCTTTGCGAAACATACTTCTCGAACTTCAATATACCGTTTGAGAGAGTTCTAAGGAATGAAAATTCCTCCTCTCGTATTATTTTTTCAATCAACGAACACTGCTCCTTGATTTCCGGATACTGCTCGCCCATTTGCTCTACAAGAATGTCCACCATATCACAAAGGAAAGGCTCGTTAAAGCCGAGGAATGTGTAACCGTAGCGAACGGCTCTTCGCAATATTCTTCGGATTACGTAACCCGCCTTTGCATTCGAGGGCAACTGTCCGTCCGCAATGGCAAAGCAAACCGCTCTTATATGGTCTGCACACACCCGCATGGCAATATCCTTCTCCTCATCTCCCTTGCCGTATTCCACACCGGCTTTTGCAGCAAGGTGTTTAATCATCGGTTGGAATATATCGGTATCATAGTTCGATTGTTTGCCCTGCAAAACCATGCAAAGCCTCTCAAAGCCCATTCCGGTGTCTATATTCTTTTCCTTCAAAGCCGTAAGGCTGCCGTCTGCCAAGCGATTGAACTCCATAAACACCAAGTTCCATATCTCAATCACCAAAGGATTATCCTTATTCACCAAACCCCTGCCGCAAACCTTGACTTTATCTTCCTTGTTTCGCAAATCGACATGAATTTCCGAACATCCGCCGCAAGGACCCGTCTCCCCCATTTCCCAGAAGTTATCTTTCTTGCTTCCGAATATTATTCTGTCTTCCGCAACCCACTGTTTCCAGTACTCGAACGCCTCCATGTCTGCCTTCAAACCCTCTTTCTCATCACCGCCGAACACTGTTACATATATAATGTCCTTATCTATTCCATAGACCTCCGTCAACAACTCCCAAGCATACGCAATCGCTTCTCTCTTGAAGTAATCCCCAAAAGACCAGTTGCCTAACATTTCAAACATAGTGTGATGGTACGTATCTCTACCCACTTCCTCCAAATCGTTATGCTTACCGCTTACTCTCAAACACTTTTGCGAATCGGCAGCCCTGAGATAAGGTTTGGTGGAATTGCCAAGGAAAATATCCTTGAACTGATTCATTCCCGCATTGGTAAACAACAGCGTAGGGTCATTCTTTACCACTATCGCCGATGAAGGCACAACGGTATGCCCTTTTGAGGCAAAAAAATCCAAAAACTTCTTTCTTACTTCCTTTGAACCAATCATATCAAAGTTTCTTTATTTCTTTAATCACATACAGGCGAAACGGTTCCGCATACTACGCACCCCCACTCCGTCAAGCCTGCAAAGGTACAAAAAAATTCAAAAATCGCAGCCCGTATTCTGCAAAAGCATCACGCCTGCCGCTCCTACACAAAACAAAAGCGATGAAATCCACCCTGCCAAACGGCAAATACGAACTTCATCGCCTCTTATGCAAAACTGCTCTTACCTAAAAGAACAGCGTACAGCCTACTTCCAAATGATTTCTTCCGAACTTCTTCTTCTTCGAGGAAGTGGATAATACGTTATCTACTCTCGACGAAATAACATAATCCACATCATAAATACTGTAATTCACAAAAGTCTTCAAGCGATGTCCGCACATAGAGAACTCCAATCCTGTTCCGAAAGAAAGGAAAGGCTGAAAATCATCCATGGATTCCACACCGTAAACCATCTCGCCCTTTGTTCCCCTGAATGAAGACAAATCCGCACTTATCATCTCCCTCAAACCACCGCCTAAGGAGATGTTCCAAAACGTCTTATCGCAAATTCGCGTACTGTAATTCACCATTATCGGCACTTCCACGGAGTGAAAGACCGCATTATAACGGTCCTCCGCAAAAAAATCGGGATAATCCGACAAAAATCTTATATCATCGGCAACCACAAGCTTTACTTCCATATTCATATAAGCATACTTCAAGCCTGCCGAAAGGGAGAAATTCTTGTTGAACCTGTATTCGTATGCAAAATGCAAGGAAAAACGAGACATAGCCGTAACATTCGCCGCACTGCGGAACTTCTTGAATGAATTACTTCCGACATCAAACACCCTGTGGTCAAAAGTCAGGTCTCCGCCAAAGCTATTCACCAAATTACAGGTGGAGAAAATATCGGTCGCTGCTCCGAAGCCGAAATTATGCTTCCTGAAATCATCGGAACGTTTCCATTTCATTTGAGCATTAAGCCCACCCAATGCAGTCAAAACCGCAAGCAAAGTAATAATTACTCTTTTCATTGTCTTTCTCTTTTAATTCAAAAATCATTTAACGGCACAAAGATACACACTTTCTACAAAATAAACAAGCGTTAAGAAAAAAAGATTATCAATTCTGCCAAAGATTTGAATACAAGGGCTTTGTGTCCGATATTTTCAAGGAATTATTTCCACTTATTCGGCATAAAAAGTTCCGGAAAGGAGCTTTTCAAACTTCTTTTCGGTGCAAAGACTCAAATCCGTACCGACAAATTTACCGTCCATGAATAAAGAAAATATTGTATTGGGACTTGGTGCCATGCGTGCCTGCTCCCTTGTTTCCAATTTGATGATTTCCAAAGGCACGGCATGCTTTCGAGCAAGGTCTTTCAATTCTTTGTTTACGTAATAATCCGTAAACGGACAACGTGAGGAGTAATAAGCCGTCAAGCCCTTCTTTTCGCCGCAAACACCTTCCGCAACGCACGGCAGAAAGTACGGATTCGGAGCGGCGGCATCGAACTTCATGGCAATCAAAGCAAAACCGTAAGGCAGCTTTTCCACGATAGTGAAACCATGAGCCAACAACCATTTCGTATCACTCATGAAAGGCAGCTTCTTTGTTCCTGCCACGGACACCAAACCTCTTTTTCCCTGACGCTTTGCGTCCTCTATGACGGATTGAAGCAAGGCATAGCCATGCCCTTTACCTTTGTATTGCCCCGAAACCCAAAAACAATTTATCATTATATAGTTCGGAGCCTCCACGGCAGTCCATGCCTTTTCCGCAGGCACGTATTCGATAAACACCTTGGCTCTCTTGTTCAGTCTTCTGAACACATAAGCCTCTCCGAACTCTCTTTTCAACCATTCCTTCTTCGCCTTATAACCCTCTGCACACTTTTTATCCGAGAAAGCACAGCAAATATGTTCATCATCTATGTTTTCAATCTTCAAATCCACGTATTCCGTACTCATATTCCTCCATTCTTTATTACTCAATCAGCAAATCGTATCAAAACAAAAAAAGAACTGCTTTCCGCCGGCATTCTATGCTTTTGCGGAAAACAGTCCCGAGTATATACTTAAATTAAAGCCGTAAAATATTACAGTTCCCCGTCACTTTTTTTTGCGACGGTTTACTTCACAGGGTGGTCTTTATGGAATTGTTTAACCCTTTCTTCAAAGACAGGAATCATTTCATGCGGCACCAAAGACACGCATGCCCTTACACCCTCGGTTCTTGTGCTTCTGCAAATCTTCAAAGAAATTGCACTGATACCGTAATAAGCCAATTCGCTCAACAATTCCTCTCCGCTGTAGCCCGGATAAGAGAAAGTGAAGTAGAAACCATCTGCCACATCTACGTCCAAATCCTTATCATAGACTATTTTGAAACCATTCTCCACCAATGCCTTTTTCATTTGACTTGCTTTCCTGCCGTAATCTTTCAAAGGCTCGGCAAAATTGTAAGTTCCATCGTTGCAAGCCTTGAATATGGCAGTCAAAGCATACTGAGGCGAAAATGCCGTTCCCGAAGTCAAAGCATAAAGAGAGCCGAATATCACAGCACGACCGAAGCTCTCCTGAGTGAAGTACTTCTTCATATATTCGGTTTTAAGCTCAAATAAATCAGGGCTTATTATCATCACTGCGATACGTTGACCTGCATAAGAAAATGCCTTGCACTCTATTTTTCAGGGTAATATTCCAACTCCCGTCCATCATTTCCGTGGTCGTTCTGGTAATGGTTTTCCGTTTCATGTTCG
>URCX01000104.1 GCA_900546465.1 uncultured Bacteroidota bacterium
TGTGTTCAAAAATCCACGAACAACACTCACCTTTTTCTATTTGCCGACAAACAGAGAGCCGTTTACTTCTACAATGATTTGGAATTGATTTACGGGCAGAACGATTTACCGCAAGAGGAGAAGAGCATAGTGTTCTATCCTGCCTCTTACACACATCAGGGCGATGCAAGTTCCGTTGAAAATGCCAATGTAGTACTTCGCAATATAGCTTTGCAGAAATTGATGTCCGGAAAAGCAGAAATAGTCGTATCATACCCCCAAGCCTTATGCGAAAAGGTGATCTCATCGCAGAAACTCTGCTCAAAAACCATACAAATCAATAAAGGAGATGGACTGAATCTTGATGATTTCATCGAGCAATTGGAAGATTATGGATTTGAACGGGTACATCAGGTTTATGATGCGGGACAATTCTCCGTCAGAGGAGGTATCATAGATGTCTATTCCTTTTCTTCGCAGCGACCTTTCCGCATAGAGTTGTTCGGAGACGAAATTGACAGCATACGAACTTTCGATATAGCCTCACAATTATCCGTCGAGCAGAAAGAAAGTGTCAAAATCCTTGCCGCAAATCATGAAAGCGAAATACTGCAACGAAGCGTTACTCTGGAGAACTACCTTTCCAAGGATACTGTGATATGGATTGAAGAAAGGAATTTCTGCTTGTCGGAATTTATAAAGTTGGAACAGTTGAAAGATGAAGGCGGAAACGTTTTTGCAAGCAAAGAAGAGATGGAGCAATGGTTCGCAAGAGTGTTGACGGTCGATATGCTGCCAATGCCGCAGGGAGATATGAGCAAATACGATGAAGTCTTGGAGCAGGATTGCGAGGGTCAAATGCAATTCAACGGAAGTTTCGACCTTTTGATTGCCGAATTGGAGAAATGGTTCGAACAATCCTACAAATGTTATTTCAGCGTTTGCGATGATAAACAGAAGAACCGCATAGAGAAAATACTTGACGAGTTCAAGCCGAAAGACCGTTTATTGCAAGTGAACTTTATCAATGCAGCTTTCTATGGCGGCTTCGTCAATCATTCCAATAAAACCCTGCTCTATACCGACCACCAAATTTTCAACCGCTTCCATGCAAGCCGTTTAGATAACAATTCCTCCCAACGAGAGAGACTCACAATGGAAGATTTGTTGAGTTTGAAACCCGGAGACTACGTTACGCATATTGATTATGGCGTTGGAAAGTTCGGAGGCTTGGAAAAAATCAACAATAACGGCAGAATACAGGAAACAATCCGCCTTATATATAAGGATAACGATATTCTCTATGTCTCAATCCATGCTTTGCATAAGGTAAGCCGTTACAGCGGCAAGGAAGGTATCGAACCTAAGCTCAATCGTCTCGGTTCTTCGGCATGGCAAAGGCTTAAAAACAAAACGAAAAGCAAGGTAAAGGACATAGCCAAAGAGTTGATAGCACTCTACGCCAAAAGGAAGATGAGCAAAGGCTTTGCCTTTTCCGCCGACAGTTATTTGCAAAATGAGTTGGAAGCCTCCTTTCTCTATGAAGATACTCCGGATCAATATAAAGCCACAAGAGATGTGAAACACGATATGGAATCCTCCTATCCCATGGACAGACTGATATGTGGCGACGTCGGTTTCGGTAAAACCGAGGTAGCAATACGTGCAGCCTTCAAAGCAGCCTGCGATGGCAAGCAAACGGTAGTGCTTGTGCCTACAACAGTTCTTGCATTCCAGCATTACAAATCCTTTTCCGAACGTTTGGAACGTTTCGCATGCAAAGTCGATTATCTGAATCGCTTCCGCAGTCGTCAGCAAATCAAGCAAGTGTTGAGCGATTTGCAAAACGGCAAAATAGATATACTCATAGGAACGCATCGAGTGCTTGGCAAGGATGTTAAGTTCAAGGATTTGGGATTGCTTATCATTGACGAAGAACACAAATTCGGAGTCAGTGTCAAGGAAAAGCTGAAAACCTTAAAGGTAAACCTCGATACTCTCACCCTTACCGCAACCCCTATCCCGCGAACACTGCAATTCTCCCTCATGGGAGCAAGAGACCTCTCCGTCATCAACACCGCACCTGCCAATCGACAGCCTGTAAGCACTGAAATCATACCTTTCGATAAGGAAAGGATAAGAGATGCCGTCATGTTTGAATTATCTCGCGGCGGACAAGTCTATTTCGTTCATAACAGAGTGCAGGATATAGACGAAATTGCCGATATGCTCAGGCGACTTGTACCTATGGCAAGAATTGTCGTCGGTCACGGACAGCAAAGCGGCGAACATTTGGAGCAGGTTATGATGGACTTCATAGAAAACAGGTATGACGTCTTGGTATCAACCACAATAGTGGAAAACGGTTTGGATATACCGAATGCAAATACCATTTTGATAGACCAAGCTCAAAATTACGGCCTCAGCGACCTCCATCAGCTAAGAGGAAGAGTGGGAAGAAGTAATAAGAAAGCCTATTGCTATCTTATCTCTCCCGATGCCTGCGTTCTGACGGAGGAAGCAGCCAAACGATTAAGGGCAATAGAAGAGTTTTCAGCCATAGGCAGCGGCTTTGCCATAGCAATGCGGGACTTGGATATACGGGGAGCGGGAAATATTTTGGGAGCAGAGCAAAGCGGATTCATAAGCGAAATAGGTTTTGAGACCTATCAGAAAATCTTGAATGAAGCAATACACGAATTGAAGACCACGGAGTTCAAGGATTTGTTCGTTGCAGAAATCGCAAACGGCAATTCCCTTGTCGAGAACTGCACAATAGAGACCGATCTCGAAATCTTCATACCCGACACCTATATCAGCGATATTGTAGAAAGGTTGAAAATTTACAAACGTCTCGACACAATGGAGGAAGACAAACAAGCCGAGGAATTGAAAAGCGAACTCATCGACCGATTCGGTAAACTGCCGAAACAAACCGCCGAACTCTTTGAAGTCGTCAAGCTGAGACGATTGGCAAAGCGTCTTGCAATAGAACGATTGACCATAAAACGCAGCAAACTCACTGCCAACTTCGTTTCCGACAAAGAAAGCAGCTTCTATTCAAGCGAACTCTTCGGCAAAGTACTTCATTATGTGCAATGCTATCCTCGCCTCTGTGTTTTACAGGAGCAAGGCGAACGATTACAGCTTGTCATAAGCCAAGTATCAGATGTCTATACTGCCGTGAAAACCCTTCAAACCATGACGGGAGCCGAATAATTTGCATTCCGACAAAGCAATAACATAAGTCAAGCACTTCGGAGACTATCCGTCGGGCTTTTGCCATACATGAAACAAACCCTGATTTCAAGCACTTTAATGAGCGTGAAAACCAAAGGCCGTTTTACCAAGAACGAAACGCCCTTTCAGAAAATTAAAACGCCGAAATAATTTTCTCAAAGGGCGTTTCGGAAAATCCTTTCGACCTTTCATCAATAAGAAAGCTGCATTTGTTTTTCTACGCTGCAAATGATGGTTCGGACATCAGTGCTTCGGCTTCTTTTTTCCAAGTTTCAGGAAGAAGTCTTCAAAACAGCGTTTGGAGATATAGGCAACAATTATGGTCATAAGAAAGCTTGAAAGAAGGAAAAGCAGAACGAACAAAGCTTCCGGCAATATTGCTCTAAGGGGTTTAAGAAAGAGTGTCATAAGAAAGATAATGCCCATGTGATACATGTATATGCCATAGGAGATTTCGCCACCGAATTTCAGAAAACGGTTTTCTTTCATATCGGAATGGCAAACGCTTATCAGCAAGATAATATAGAGATAAAGCAAGGACAGAAAGAAAGCTAACAGATTGGGGGGGTGAATGTTAGCTCACCAAGAAAGGCATCAATATTGACATTGAAGCAAAGATAAGCAAGCACAATCATGCAGACAATTACCCTGAATGGTTTGCGGAAAAGACAAAGACTTTCAATTTTGTCCTTTGCATTGAAAAGGGAACAGGCTCCCAAAGCACCGACTGCCATGGTCTCGAAACTATAATTACGCATCAGAAATGCAAAAACATTATTCTCTGCACAGAAATGCTGTATCAACATAAGAGAAGCAAGTTTCAAAACAATGATACCCGAAAGTATGGCTGCAATATGCCGTCTGAAATATTTGAAAAGAGGAGCCCAAAGAAGATAAAACACCTCCTCCACTCCTATCGACCAAAGAGGCTCGAGAAAATGATGACCGTAATGAAAGAGAACGAGTATAGGAAAAAAGAAAAGGAAATAATACCATGTTTGAGAAAGCGTATAAGGCATTTGATAATCTATTCCGACCAAGCCGAACGCCAAAGGTAACAAAAGAGTGCCTATGATGATGAGCAGAAAATACAAAGGCCAGATACGCCTCACCCTTCGCAGATAGAATTGCTTTATGCCTACAGTGCCGCTTTGCTCATGCTCTTTAAGCAAAAGGTAGGTTATAAGAAAGCCACTGAGAACAAAGAAGAAGTTTACGGCATTTGCCCCGTTGCGAAACAAACCCCAATCACACAAATCGAACAACCCGTCTTTCTTTCCTATGGTTGCAGTGTGGTGAAGCACGACAAGACTCGCCGCAAAGAACCTCAAAGCATTCAGTCCCTTGAAATAGGCGATATTTTTGTACATTTCGATTTCATCATTAAAAGAAAAGGGACAAGCGGACTTCATTGCCACCTTGTCCCTCAAATAACGACTTTTCTTTTTCGGTCTTATTCGCCAAGCGTTGCAACCATCACAGCTTTGATAGTGTGCATACGATTCTCGGCTTCATCGAATACGATAGAGTTTTCAGACTCGAATACGTCCTCTGTTACTTCCACTCCATCGATTCCGAATTGTTTGTAAACGTCTCTTCCCACTTGTGTTTCCAAATTGTGATATGCAGGAAGGCAGTGCATGAATTTGCATTTCGGATTGCCGGTTTTTGCCATCACTTCTTTGTTCACTTGATATGGTTTCAAAAGTTTGATTCTCTCAGCCCATACTTCGGCAGGCTCTCCCATGGATACCCATACATCGGTATAAAGGAAGTCGCAACCCTTTACGCCTTGCTCCACATTGTCAGTTACAGTCAAAGTGGCACCTGTCTCTTTCGCTATCTCTTGACAGGTTGCTATCAAGTCGGCACTTGGTTGCAATTCCTTAGGAGCAACGATACGAACATCCATTCCCATCTTCACTCCGCCGACCATTAGAGAGTTACCCATGTTGTAGCGTGCGTCTCCGAGGTAAGCGTAAGATACTTTGTTAAGAGGCTTATCCGTATGCTCGCTCATGGTCAAAAAGTCTGCCAAGATTTGAGTAGGGTGAAATTCGTTGGTCAATCCGTTCCATACAGGTACGCCGGCGTACTCCGCAAGTTCCTCAACGATTTTTTGTTCAAAGCCTCTGTATTCTATACCGTCGAACATTCTTCCCAATACTCTCGCAGTATCTTTCATAGACTCCTTTACACCTATCTGAGAGCCTGTAGGTCCGAGATATGTTACGTGAGCGCCTTGGTCATGTGCCGCAACCTCAAATGCACAACGCGTACGAGTAGATGTTTTCTCGAATACAAGGGCAATGTTCTTGCCTTTCAATTTCGGTTGTTCGCAACCTGCATATTTGGCTCTTTTCAAATCACGTGCCAAATCCAACATGTATTGGATTTCTTTTGGAGTAAAATCCAACAACTTCAAAAAGTTTCTGTTTCTCAAATTGAATGCCATAATCTGTTTTGTTTATTTGTTCTGTTATTACTTCGATTGATTTCTACCAAACTATTCTTGTACCGCAATCAGGGTTGCCAAGCTGACCTGCTTCCGTTATTATACATTCCTTGCCGCCGTTCTTGACAAAGTGAAGTGCCGCTCTGACTTTCGGTGCCATGGAACCCTCGCCGAATTGTCCTTGTTCAAGGTATTCTTCCGCTTGTTTGACGGTGATGACATCAAGTGCCAATTCTCCTTCCTTGCGGAAATTGATATAGACCTTGGGAACATCGGTCAGGATATAAAATTCGTCTGCTCCTATTTCAACAGCTGTCAAAGCAGATGCCAAATCCTTGTCGATTACAGCCTCAACGCCTTTTACGCCTGCCTCTTCAACAACGGGTATTCCGCCCCCTCCTACGGTTACAACGATATTTCCCTCCAATGCCAACTGCTTTACAATTTCTATATTCATCACTTTCAAAGGCTTTGGTGAAGCCACAACTTTACGATACTTGTCGCTCTTGGAGTCTTTTGCATACGTGCAAGAATTTTCTTTTGCAAAAGCTTCGGCTTCCTCCTTTGTATAGTATGGTCCTACGGGTTTAACCGGATTTTTGAATGCTTGGTCGTTCTTATCTACCACAACTTGCGTCAATAAGGTCAAAACATTACGATCTATTCCCTCTCTGGCAAAGACATTACGAAATCCCTGTTCTATCAAATAGCCGATGGAACCCTGAGTTTCGGCAACACAGAAGTCCATAGGCATGGCTTCCACATCGAATTTCTTCTTTCCTGCCTCGTGTTGCAGCATAACATTGCCCACTTGCGGACCGTTGCCGTGTCCGATTACAATATTGTAATCCTGCTTCAAAAGGTTGAGCAAAGAATCACAAGTCTCGGTTACATTTTTTATCTGTTCCTGATATGTACCCTTTTGGCCGTTTCTCAATAATGCGTTTCCGCCAAAAGCCACTACCGCCAATTTCTTCATTTCTACTGTTTTTGTTTTCAAATAAGGTGCAAAGATAGGCATTTTCTTCGACTTGGATACATTTACATGCTTTTTGCAATAAATCTTCGACTTTTTAAGTTTTGAAAGTATGCTGAAAGAGCTTACAAAAGGATATTCGGATGTCTTTATCATCATTTTGGCTGCGGCAGGCTTGGTTTTCTCCCATGCCGTTATGTCTTTCGCCTTGGTGTTTATGGCTTTGAGATTTGTGTTTATAGACAAAAGCCGGCTTATTGCTTGCAGAAAAGACGTATTGTTTGCTTTGCTTGCCTATTTTGCTTTATTCATTGTCGCAATGGCTTGGAGCAGCGATGTCAATGAAGCTTTGAAGCGAGTAACCAAAAATCTTCCGTTTCTTATAGTACCCTTATATTTCTTTGCCATACCGTTACCGAATCGCAAATCATTGTTTCAAATTGCCTTTTGCTCTATTGCTTTTCTTATCATTGCAAGTTGCATCGCTTTGATAAGGCTTTATTTCTTCGATGTCGAAGATATACGTTCCGCACTGCCTTTCGGCTCGCATATTCGTTTCGCTTTGTTTATCTGCACCGCCATA
>URCX01000105.1 GCA_900546465.1 uncultured Bacteroidota bacterium
GTTACCGCGGGCGACGCCGCAAGTTCCGAAAAACCTACTTCGGAGCCGGGCGACTTGGAAGAAACGAGCGGCGGCGACGGGTTCGGCATTCCCGGCGAATTTGCGTTGAAAAGCGAAAAGGAAAAAAAGAAAAGGAAAAAAGCAAACACTCCCCTTACGGAACGAATCCGTACTCCGAAACACCAATGGTACATATTTCTTTATGTTTAATTATCTGAAACGATAAAACAAACCAACATATTGCACCTCCAAGCAGAATAAAGTCTCCTTTCATGCAAAAAAGCATATTGCAAGCACTTTTCTTCTCAAAAGCCGCACATATCCCTATCAAGTAGAATAGATTTATGCCATTTTTTATTGGTCGGTTCAAAGAAAAGAAGTAATTTTGCAGACTGATAACGCCCTCATGCATATTGGCGGCGTTGTTTTTGAGTATCGAATAAATAATAAATACTTCTGATAAATGAGACCAAATTTCACAAACATCGACTTCAAGTCCGTTGCTCCGGCAACAGATTTCGAGGAATGGGAAAAGGCTGTCGGCAATAATAAATCATGGCTGACACCGGAACAAATACCGGTAAAACCGGTATATGGAAAGGCTGACCTTGAAGGAATGGAACACTTGAACTATGCAGCAGGTATAGCACCAAATCTTCGCGGACCTTATTCCACAATGTACGTCATGAGACCGTGGACAATCCGTCAATACGCAGGTTTCTCCACAGCCGAAGAGTCAAACGCATTTTATCGCAGAAACATAGCAGCAGGACAAAAAGGACTTTCCGTTGCATTCGACTTGGCGACACATAGAGGTTATGACTCAGACCACGAAAGAGTTGTAGGTGATGTGGGAAAAGCCGGAGTGGCAGTGGACTCCATATTGGATATGGAAATCTTGTTCGACCAAATTCCTTTGGATAAGATGTCCGTATCCATGACAATGAACGGAGCCGTATTGCCGATACTCGCATTCTACATCATAGCGGCAGAAGAGCAAGGCGTTTCGCAGGATAAGTTGTCGGGAACCATACAAAACGACATCTTGAAAGAGTTCATGGTTCGTAACACATACATCTATCCTCCTAAACCATCGATGAAAATCATTGCCGACATATTCGAATACACCTCAAAGAATATGCCGAAATTCAACTCCATATCCATATCCGGCTACCACATGCAGGAAGCAGGAGCAACCTGCGATATAGAAATGGCATACACCTTGGCAGACGGATTGGAATACATCAGAGCAGGTATCAACGCAGGAATGAATGTCGATCAATTCGCTCCTCGTCTATCATTCTTCTGGGCAATAGGCATGAATCACTTCATGGAAATTGCAAAGATGAGAGCAGCGAGAATGCTTTGGGCAAAATTGATAAAACAATTCAATCCGCAAAATCCTAAATCCCTTGCATTACGTACTCACAGCCAAACCTCCGGTTGGTCATTGACAGAGCAAGATCCGTTCAACAACGTAGGAAGAACCTGCATTGAAGCAATGGGAGCAGCCTTGGGACATACGCAATCACTCCACACCAACGCATTGGACGAAGCCATAGCATTGCCAACCGACTTCTCCGCACGTATTGCAAGAAACACTCAAATCTACTTACAAGAAGAAACCAACATCTGTCGTAATGTCGATCCATGGGCAGGAAGCTACTATGTGGAAAGTTTGACACACGAAATAGCACACAGAGCGTGGGGACATATTCAAGAAGTCGAGAAACTCGGCGGTATGGCAGCAGCCATCGAGAGCGGTATCCCTAAGATGAGAATCGAAGAAGCCTCCGCAAGAAAACAAGCAAGAATCGACTCCGGCAAAGACACCATCTTGGGAGTAAACAAGTACCGCTTGGAAAACGAAGACACAATCGACACATTGGAAATCGACAACACAGCCGTAAGAGAAGCCCAAATCAAACGTTTGGCTAAATTGAGAGCAGAAAGAAACGAAGCCGATGTGCAATCCGCTTTGGAAGCCCTTTCAAACGTTGCAGCAACAGGCAAGGGTAACCTATTGGAAATGTCCATCGACTGTGCAAGAAAGAGAGCCTCTCTTGGAGAAATCTCTTACGCATTGGAAAAACATTTCGGACGATACAAAGCAAAAATCAATCTTATTTCAGGCGTGTACAGTGCAGATACAAAAGACAACGCAAACTTCAAGAAAGCACAAGAACTATGCGATGAATTTGCGAAGATAGAAGGAAGAAGACCTCGTATAATGATAGCCAAAATGGGTCAGGACGGACACGACAGAGGAGCCAAAGTCGTAGCAACCGGTTATGCAGACATCGGATTCGACGTCGATATGGGACCATTGTTCCAAACCCCTGCCGAAAGTGCAAAGCAAGCCGTAGAGAACGACGTTCACATCTTGGGCGTAAGTTCCTTGGCAGCAGGACACAAAACATTGGTACCGCAAGTAATCGCAGAATTAAAGAAATTAGGCAGAGAAGACATCATGGTAGTTGTCGGCGGCGTTATCCCTCCGCAAGACTACGACTTCCTATACAAAGCAGGAGCCGCAGCAATCTTCGGACCCGGAACAATCATTGCCGAGAGTGCAATCAAGATGTTGGAACTCCTTTTGGCAGCAAGAAAATAAGAAAAACTTACGTGTCGAAGAGCGTTTTATTGCTTACGATAAGTAAAGTCCACGAAGCGAAGAGAGACGAAAGAGACCGTCTCTCTTCTTTTTATTTCCGTTACCCAATCTCCGATGTCTGCATACTATGATGAATAAAAGGTTATATACCATGCCTGCTACTTCTCCTATTAAAACTCGACAAACACTAATGCTACAGATACCACAATCATAAGAAAAAGGACGTTGCTCACACAACGTCCCTGCAATAGTGATATTTGACAGTAGTACTCCGAGGGAAAAATCGAGTAGATCGTCCTTGTGATAATTGCAAAATATATTTCCTCGGCTTACTACTTGTCTTTCAGAATTAAAATCCCTTTCCTTTGGAAAGCAAAACTTATTGCTTAGAAGTGATAACCGACTTTCAATGTCAGCATTGAAGGTGAAATCGATCCGTACCCATTTAAGGATTCTTCATATCTACCATGAGCAGCTACACCATCTTCTTCATAATATGTACCTTTCACCTTCGCTGAACCAAGATTGTAATAATTCAAGCCTACGCTTAGTTTCTCGGAAAGAAGAACACCTACACCGACTTGACAAGCAAAAGAGACCGCTGGATTATATTCAAACCCTAGTTTTGTGGTATATGAATACTCCACACCATTATAATAATATATGCATTCTTTTTCGATCGAATTCTTTGTTATCAACCGAACATTAAGTCCGACCCCTAACTCACCATATAGCTTGATCTTTTCTGCCAAATCGAAAGAATAGTTCAAACCTGCCATTAGCGGTATATTCAAATATTTCGATGTGCTAACACTGCTAGAAATAGATCCATCCCACTCGAAACAAAGGTCATCAAGTGCATCTTTTATTTCTTCTTGCAATGGATTGTACATTATATCAGCTTCAAACATGGCACGAAGGTTCTTAACCAAAGATATGGAACGCTGATATTTCACGCCTAATCCGAAACCTATCGATGCGGCTCCACCATCTATCGTCGGGCCATAATCCAATAATAAACCTCCAAGTTCTCCGAACTTACCATTTGGGAATACGCCGCTGAGGTGCAGCGAAAAACCATCTTTTTGGGCGAATATTTCGCCGCATGAAATCGACATCATCAATATCGATATTGCTATAACTATTTTCTTCATTGTGTATATTTTATTTTCTTGTTTTGCCTCAGTCCCTACGACGCTTGAAATATATAAAGCCTATCCTTACGGAGCGACACAAAAAAACGTGGGACTGTTACCGTATTTGTCATGTGAGGCTCCAGGAAATTGCCTAAACCATCAAATAGATAAAGCCCACGAATAAACATTCGTGAGCGTTCTACTTTACCCTTGATGGTTTAACCTGTAAAATTTTCCTGGAATTTCACATGACCAAAGTTAAGCAAACGCTTTATTTATGTCTTATCCTCTTTATTGAGGACTTCAAAAGTCTCTGTTAATCTGTCTTTTATTCTCCTTTCTCCGTTTTTTTTGAAACGATTTTGCGGTTAATAAAACCATTATACGCACTATTGCGATTGCAAATATAAACATTTTCTTCCACCTGCGATAAGAATACCTTTTATTTCCTTATAAAATATCTGCTTCAATAAACAATCTCACAGAAACGCCCTTTCCTTAATCCCGAAACGCCGTAAGAATTTTTCAAAACGGCGTTTCGGGAAATCCTTACGGCGTTTTAATTTTGTGTTTGTAAGGAGATGATTTTGTGCTGTTTGAAAAGGAGAGTGTTTTGCGGGTGTCGAGGGTGTGGGTTTCGGTGGATGGTGTATCGGGAGAGGGGGTGGCGTTCAGAGATATAATTGCTATCTTTGCAGACTGATATTTGGAAAAGGATTATGGCTTTTTTACCTACGACCGTAAAGGAATTGGAGGAGAGGGGTTGGGAGTATGTCGATGTGATTTTCGTGTCCGGAGATGCATACGTTGACCATCCGTCTTTCGGCTGTGCTGTTATATGTCGCTATTTGGAAAGGGCGGGTTATCGTGTTGCCGTTTTAGCTCAACCGAATTGGCAGGACGATTTGAGAGATTTCAAGAAGATGGGGCAACCTCGGCTTTGCTTCTGTGTCAGTTCGGGTTGTATGGACTCTATGGTTAATCACTATACGGCGGCAAAGCGTAAGAGGAGTGATGATGCCTATACCGCCGGAGGTCAATCGGGCTTTCGTCCGGATAGGGCGACCTCGGTTTATTCCGAAATATTGAAGCGTCTCTATCCTTCCGTGCCTGTGCTTATAGGCGGCATAGAGGCTTCCATGCGGAGGCTTGCTCATTATGATTATTGGTCGGATACGCTTATGCCTTCGATACTTTTGACCTCAGGAGCGGATATGTTGATTTACGGAATGGGGGAAAAGGTGGTAAAAAGGATATGTGATGAGTTGAAAGCCGGCAGAAAAATAGAGGAAATCACCGAGATTGAGCAGACGGCTTACCTTTGTCATAAGCCTGATGAGGCAAAGAAGGCGTGGGCTGATGTCTTTGTTCCATCGTTTGAGCAGTGCCGTAGGGATAAAAAGTCTCAGGCAAAGTCTATATGCCTCTTTGAGAAGCACAGTAATAAGTCCGATGATGAGCGTTTGATACAGAAGTATGAGAAAGAGGGTGTTTATGTTGTCGTGAATCCTTTTGACAGGAGTTATTCGAGTAAGGAATTGGACGATATTTACCTCCTGCCTTTCGAGAGAAAGCCTCACCCGAAGTATGCCAAGCGTGGACCTGTACCTGCCTTTGAAATGATAAAGTATTCCGTCAACATACACCGAGGTTGTTTCGGAGGATGTGCCTTTTGTACCATTGCGGCACATCAGGGCAAGAGAATAATTTCAAGGAGCAGGGAATCGATTTTGCGGGAGATTGAAATAATATCCGAGGATAAGGACTTCAAGGGCTATTTGTCCGATTTGGGAGGTCCCTCCGCCAATATGTATATGATGAAAGGCAAGAATGATGAGTTGTGTCGCAAATGCCTTCGCCCATCATGCCTTTATCCTTCCTTGTGCAAGAATATGAACAACGACCATAAGCCTTTGTTGGAATTGTATGAGGCGGTGAGGAAACTGCCTTACATAAAGAAAGCTTTCGTAGGCAGCGGAATAAGATATGATTTGTTCGATAAGAGCAATTATTTCGAGATTCTTTGCCGCTATCATGTCAGCGGACGTTTGAAAGTTGCCCCCGAACATTCTTCGGACAGGGTTTTGAAACAAATGCGTAAGATGTCGTTCTCGCAATTCGTGAATTTGAAGAAAAGTTTCGAGCAAATCAATAAACGATATGGCTTGAAGCAGCAGCTGATACCCTATTTCATTTCATCACATCCGGCTTGTGAAATGAGGGATATGGTCGATTTGGCATCGCAAACTGCCGCTTTGGGTTATCGTTTGCAACAGGTACAGGATTTTACACCGACACCCATGACCATTGCAACGGAGACTTATTACACAGGAATAGATATATATACCGGCGAAAAGGTGTTTACAGAAAAAAATCCTGCCGCAAAACAAATGCAGAACAGGATTTTCTTTTGGTATAAGCCCGAAAACAGAAATTGGGCAAGGAATGTGTTTATGAAATACGGCAAACAATTTCCTCAACAGCGATAGATTGTTGCTCTCCTGTGAGCATATCTTTGAGCGAAACTTTGTTTTGACGTATTTCCTCTTCACCTGCAAGGATTACAAACCTTATATGCCTGTCGTTGGCGTAGTTCATTTGTTTCTTTAACTTGGCATTATCGGGATAGACTTCGGCTTTAACTCCTTTCTCTCTCAATATGCGTGCTGTCTTTTGAGCAAAAAGACTTTCCTTTTCGCCGAAATTGATGAACAATACATCGGTTTGGGAACTCAATTCCTCAGGAAAGAGTTTCAACTGCTCCAAACAATCGTATATTCTGTCAGCTCCGAAAGATATACCTACACCCGATAAGCCCTCTTTGCCAAAAATTCCCGTCAGATTGTCGTAACGACCACCTCCGCAAATGCTTCCCATCTCCACATCGCAGGCTTTGACCTCCATAATGGCTCCGGTATAATAGTTCAAGCCTCTTGCCAAAGTCAAATCCAATTCAAGCTCACCTACAGCCAAGTCCTTGCAACGAGAAAGCACAAATTCCGTCTCTTCTATGCCTTTTTGAGCCGTCTCTGTGGTGAGAATATCTTTCAATTTTGCAATCTTATCTTCAGTTTCTTTTTTCTTGTTCTGAATATTATTCTGCTGATTCTGGGCATCCTGTGGCAGTACCAGAGCGTCGCCACCGTCCGTGCCGCGGCGGTCGCAGAGCGGCAGAAAGAGATCGACGAAGTAAAAGCCTACAACACTTCCATCCTGCAGGCAGAGCAGGAGGAAGAGGAGGAGAGCGGCTACCGTGACGGCACATACGAAGGTTCTGCCTACGGTTTCGGCGATTTCATCACCGTCTCTGT
>URCX01000106.1 GCA_900546465.1 uncultured Bacteroidota bacterium
TGATGTCTATGCGTTTTTCTTTATTCCTTTCCATGTATTCCATGTCCGCATGATAGCCCTTATGAAGCCAAAAATTCAATTGTTCGGATTTCAAAACCTCAACTTTTGCGGCTCCGCAATCTTGAAAACCTAATCGCAAAGCCTCCTGCCTGACAAAATCCAACGGAATGTATCTCTCCATCAGAAAGCTCGCTTTGCTAATCTGCACGATGTAATATGCTGCGAAATGGAACTCGTGTTCAAAGAATTGCAAAAGGCAGATACATCGACCTTATGCTTATTGCATTTCATGTTCAGCATTATGCTGTGATCATCACTGTCGATTATCTGCATTGAAATAGGGGTTTTCCCTTTGGAAGTCTTACATAGCTTTTCCAAATCATGGATAAACGATTCCGAAACGCTGTTGTCCAAGATACTTATCGTCAAACCAGAAACATAGTTCTTCAATACATCTTCCAAGAGTTCTATTTTCTGAATAGAGATTTCAAGTTCTTTGGCGTCTTGTTCGCTTTTCGTCCATTGTTTTTCTTGAACAATCGCCTTTATCAATACATACAAATCATGTTTGCAGTAATTTGAGAAAGTAACATACTTATTGCCGAAAAGGGTAATGCGGAAAGAGCCGCTTTCGTCCTCTATGACAAACTCGCCATAGGGTTTGCCTGTCTTGGTTGTCTTTATCGCAGCCGATGTTATCAGCCCTGCGAAACATACTTCGCTGCATTTCAGGCTTGATAAGTCATTTAAACTTTGTACTTCTATATTTGTAAAATTCTTTATGGCAAGTCTGTACATATCCAAGGGGTGTCCGGAGATATAAAAGCCCAACATCTCTTTCTCAAAACCCAAACTCTCCATCTTTGTCCATGGTTCGCAATCCGGAACAAGAGGGTCTTCAACAGCCGCCTCGTCATTTACATCGAATAAAGAGGCTTGCGAAGTCATTTGATTTTCTTTTGTCTGTACTCCGAACTTTATCAACTTATCGAGAAAGAGAGAACCATCCGGACCTTCGGGCGAATAGAAATATTGAGCCCTGTGAATATTTTGAAAGCAATCAAAAGCTCCTGCTTTAATCAGGGCTTCTATACACTTTTTATTGATGGTTCTGAGATTTACTCTTTTGATAAAATCGAAAGGACTTGCGAATGCTCCGTTTGTCTCACGTTCTTTTATGATTTCTTCTGCCGCAGCAGCTCCCACTCCTTTTATTGCAGCCAATCCGAATAGGATTTTACCTTTCTTGTTCACCATGAAATTCAAATCCGATTCGTTGATATTGGGACCTAAAACAGCTATTTGCAATTTCTTACACTCCTCTATGTATTGCGTAATCTGCTTTATATCGGAAAGGTTATGCGTCAATACGGAAGACATATACTCTGCCGGATAGTGGGCTTTAAGATATGCTGTTTGGAATGCCACATAGGCATAACAGGTTGAGTGAGATTTATTGAAGGCATACTCTGCGAATTTTTTCCAATCCTCCCAAATCTTCTCCACCTTCTGCTTATCGAGACCTTTCTTCTCACAACCTTTGATGAATTTCTCTCTCAATTCCTCCATAACCGCAATCTGCTTCTTTCCCATGGCTTTTCGCAATTTGTCTGCCTGCCCGGGAGTAAAGCCTGCAAGGGCTTGCGAAAGCTGCATGACTTGCTCCTGATACACGGTTATGCCGTATGTCTCGGACAAGTATTTTTCCATTTCGGGAAACTCATAGACGATTTCTTCCTTACCGTGTTTTCTCGCAATAAAATTGGGTATGTATTGCATAGGACCGGGGCGATACAAAGCATTCATGGCTATCAGATCCTCGAATTTGTCCGGTTTAAGATTCTGCAAATGCTGTTTCATTCCATCAGACTCAAATTGGAAAGTTCCCATCGTCAAACCTTTTTGAAATAATTCGAGAGTTAATTGGTCGTCCAGACTTATTTCGCTTGGGTTTATCTCTATATTATGGCTCTTTTTGATGTTCTCGCAAGCGTCCTTTATTATAGAGAGGTTCCTCAATCCGAGAAAGTCCATCTTAATCATGCCTACGCTTTCTATCAACTTACCTTCAAACTGCGTAGCCATCATATCGGACTCCTTACTGTCTGCCAAAGGGACATAATTCGATATATCATCGGGACCTATTATCACTCCGCAAGCATGTATTCCCGTATTTCTTATCGAACCCTCCAATTTCCTTGCAAGGTTCAGCACATCTTTCACAAGCGGAGAACCATTTTCCAATTCGTTTTTAAGTTCCGGAGACTCCTTGAATGCTTTTTCAAATGTTATACCGGGCTTTGAAGGAACATAATTTGCCAATCTGTTACTCTCGCTTATCGAAAGCTCTTTCACCCTTGCAACATCTTTTATGGCACTTTTGACTGCCATTGTGCCGAAAGTTGTTATCTGTGCCACATGGTCGGCACCATACTTCTGTCTTACGTAAGCCAAGGTCTTCGCCCTGCCCTCGTCATCGAAGTCAACGTCTATATCGGGTAAGGATATTCTGTCGGGATTCAAAAATCGCTCAAACAGCAAACCGTATTTCAAAGGTTCTATTGCCGTTATACCCAGACAATAGGCGACAACGCTGCCTGCTGCCGAGCCTCTGCCCGGTCCCACTATCACTCCGAGATGTTCTCGAGAATAATTGATGAAATCCTGAACTATCAGGAAGTATCCCGGAAAGCCCATCCACTCTATTGTCTTTAACTCACTCTCCAATCTCTCTCTTACGTTTTCCGGCAAAGGGTCTCCGTACTTCTGCTTAGCTCCCTCAAAGGTAAGATGTCTCAAATAATCGGCATCAAACTTCGTTCTGACGATTTTTTTGTACCCTCCTTTGGATTGCAGAATTTTATCGATGACCTCAGCTTTCCTTTCTTCCTTTCTGTCCTCTTCCGAAGTCTTGGGATTGTTCAATATTTCATTATAGAGCTCTTCTTTGACTTTCTCCAAAGTATATTCTTCCAAATACTTTTCCATGGAACCGAAACTCTCCGGAATATCGAAGACAGGCAAAATCGGATCTCTTGTCATTTTATATATCTCGACCTTTTCTGCTATCTCCATACTGTTGCTTATGGCATCGGGGTATTCTTTGAAAAGCGCTGCCATCTCTTCCGGAGTCTTCAAGTACTCCTGACCGGTGTACATCATCTTTATATTCTCGCTCAACTTCGTACCCGTATTCAAGCATATCAATATCTTGTGAGCTTCGTAGTCATCGGCATTGATAAAGTGGACATCATTGGTTGCAACCATCTTAATATCCAACTTCTTGGCAATTTTGACCAACTCAACCATGACTTTCTTCTGCAATTCCAGTCCATGGTTCTGCAATTCTATGTAATAATCATCACCGAATACCTCTTTATACTCTGCCGCCGTTCGTTCTGCCCCTTCTATATCCCCTGCTGCTATCAACTTCGGCAAAACGCCTCCTAAGCATGCAGAACAACATATCAAGCCTTCGTGATGTTCAAATAATAAATCCTTATCTATTCTCGGCGTTCTATACTTGGCTTCTTTTGCAAATGCCAAAGAGTCCAGCTTTATCAGATTCTTATATCCCGTCTCATTCTTCGCCAACAGTATAAGGTGGTGTCCGCTGAAATGCACACCGTCCTTGATAAACCTGCTGGTTGGAGACACATACATCTCACAACCTAAAATAGGCTTTACGTCGTTTTTCATGCACGTATTATAGAACTCCAACACTCCGAACATATTTCCATGATCTGTGATGGCAATGGCATTCATGCCAAGTTCCTTTGTCTTTTTTATCAATGCACCTATCTCCGCCGCTCCGTCCAATATAGAATATTGTGTATGCACATGCAAATGAGTAAATGCGACTTTCTCTCTATTTTCGGTAGAATCCATCTCTTACTACGTAACTTAGATAATATGACTGTTTGAAACCAAGGAAGCGAACGTTGACCGAAGACACAAACACCGGCAAAACGAAACCTCAACTTCGACTTCTGCAAAGTTAGAAAAAAAATCCATACCCCCTCTCCTCAATTTTTCTGTTCGTAAGTAAGCAAAGCCAAATGCAAGGACAAGAAAACGACAAGGACGAGCAAGATTTTCCAATCTCATCGTCCTTGTCGCTCTAATCTTTTATCGATCGAATAAATCAACAGGGGCTATTCGTTGACCACCTCTATCAAAACATCATTCTTGCTTACGTTCTGACCTTCTTTGATGTTAACCGATTTCACAATGCCGTCCATTGTAGAACATATTTGGTTATCCATCTTCATGGCATGCAGAGAGCAAAGAGCATCTCCCTTTTTCACTGCCTGTCCTTCTTCAACGAATACCTTCATTATCGTACCGGGAATGAAAGCATATATCTCTCCAGGAGCAACCTTCACATACAACTGACGATAATGCGTTCTCATGTTTTTATTGTCTTCCATCTTTCTGTCTTCTTAAATTGTTTGATTCTTATGATACCCTGTGGTATTACAATTAAATGCCTTCTTTCTGTAACATCAGAAAGGAGGAAGTCCGTGTTTCTTGTTTGGATTGGTCTGTTGCTTGTTCTTGCAAACTTCCAAAGCATGAAGGAGATAATCCCTCGTTTCGTTCGGTTGGATAACTGCATCAACATATCCGTAAGATGCCGCAACGTATGGATTGGCAAACTTCTGCTTATATTCCTCTATCTTTTCCTTACGCGTTTTCTCCGGATTATCGGATTTCATTATCTCACTCCTGAATATGATGTTCGCCGCACCCTCGGGACCCATCACTGCAATTTCGGCAGTCGGCCATGCAAAGACAAAATCCGCTTTCAAGTGGCTTGAACACATCGCTATGTATCCGCCACCGTATGCCTTACGAAGAATAACCGTTATTTTGGGAACGGTAGCTTCCGAATAAGCATAAAGGATTTTCGCTCCGTGTCTGATAACTCCCGCATGCTCTTGGTCAACTCCCGGCAAGTATCCCGGCAAGTCTTCAAGCGTTATCAAAGGAATGTTGAAGGCATCACAGAACCTTATGAAGCGGGCAGCCTTATCCGAAGAGTTGCAATCCAACACTCCTGCCAAGGCAATAGGTTGGTTAGCCACGAAACCGACAGTATCACCGCCTATTCTCGCAAAGCCTATCACTATATTAGGAGCAAACAATTCCTGCACCTCCAAGAACTCCGAATTATCCACCACGCTTTTTATGATGTTTCTCACATCATAAGGCTTCGCAGGGTCGGAAGGGAATACATTTCCTATTCTATATTCCTTCACCTTAGGCTTCTTTGTTGCAAAAGACTCCGCCTTCTTTTCGTTGTTCCATGGAATATAAGTAAACAAACTCTTTATTTGATCGAAACACTCCTGCTCACTCTCCGCAAAGAAATGAGCATTACCGGAAATCTCTGCATGCACCCTTGCACCACCAAGGTCTTCCTGAGATATTTCCTCACCCAAAACTGTTTTTATCACATCGGGACCTGTTATGAACATCTTGGAAATTTTATCCACAACGAAAACAAAATCCGTCAAAGCTGGCGAATAAACCGCTCCACCGGCACAAGGTCCCAAAATAACGGAGATTTGAGGGATTACCCCCGACGCCATGGTATTTCGATAGAAAATTTCACCATAGCCCGACAAAGCATTGACACCCTCCTGTATTCTCGCACCACCGGAATCATTTATACCGATAATCGGAGTTTTCAACTTCATGGCATGATCCATTATCTTGCAAATCTTCTTTGCGTGCATGAATCCCAAAGAACCTCCTGCCACTGTGAAGTCTTGGGCATAAATACAAACAGGATAACCGCTTATCGTTCCTGTACCCGTAACCACACCATCTCCCGGAAGAGTCTTTTTGTCCATATCGAAATCCCTTCCCGAGTGCTGGATAAACAAGTCATATTCATGAAAAGAACCTTCGTCCAAGAGTTCCAAAATCCTCTCTCGAGCAGTCAATTTACCCGTCGCTTTCTGCTTCTCCACCGCTTTCTGACCGCCGCCCTGAAGGACAAGTTGCATTCTTTGTTTTAGTTCGTGCGTTTTACTGTTCACTGACATAACCTAAGAATTTAATTACACACCAAATAATCTCGGCAAAGGTACGAAAAAAAAATCATACGGCTGCAACGCCCGCCCCTCTCCCTCTTACATTCCTCTATGTCCGAATTTTGCAAAACGGAAAGTGTTCGATAATGAAAAGAAAACTCTAATTCCAAAGGAAATCTGCCCTTATCACACCGGCTAAAAGCAATAAGCCACGCCGGTTCTGCACAAATATGTTGACAAAAACGGCAACCCGAGACTGAAAAACTGTTCCAAATGCCAACGAAACTTCGGACTTATCTGCCATTCCACGCCGCAACCTCCGTTAAGCGACATCATCTTATAGGTTCTGTCTGCTATCTGCTGCTCTGTCATGCCTATTCCGACATATTCGCCGTTTTCATCTCGAATTATGTTGTTCCTGAACAAAGCATCAAAAATACCGTTCGTTCTATATCCGTATGCAAAACCGACTCCCGCAATGAGATAAAAGCGAAAACTTCTCTTGCCGAACACAATGTTCAAGTCGGCATTGCAGTCCCACAACCTGCCGTCATTAACGCTGCGCAGCTTTGTCGTTCCCTCATATACGTCCATGCTGTTCTTAGCCGTCAGATAATACGCCCCGTCAACGGAAAGACGCCAACGAGACGAGAAAGCATAATCACAACGGACGGTTATACCGTTCCTATACCAATTAGAAGCGAACTGCACTCCCGCAGAAAGTCTCCCGTCCTGAGACTTCGCTTCTGAAAAAACCACTGCCGCAAGAAAGATTGCCGCTATTACAAATCTGTTCATATCCTTCCGTTGTCTTCAAATCACAAATGCAACTTATCAATCGGAGCATTTGTCAGGTACGCAAAGTTAGCAAAAGTTTCATATACAGTCTCCCATTGGCAAGAAAAAAGCCTCGGAGGTTCTCACCTGCGAGGCTCACATAAATAATGTATACTTAAATCATGAAAAAATCTATCGGATAATCACCTTTTGCGATTGTACGGC
>URCX01000107.1 GCA_900546465.1 uncultured Bacteroidota bacterium
TCACCAAAAGACGTCTTGAATCTGGGTTTTCTTTGATTTGGGATATGACCTGACTGATTTGGTCTATTACTCTGCCGTCTGTCGTCTGCCAAGCACGCCATTGCTTGCCATAAACGGGTCCCAAGTCTCCGTTTTCGTCTGCCCACTCGTCCCAAATGCTGACCTTGTGTCGATGAAGATAGTTTAGATTGGTGTCTCCTTTGAGAAACCAGAGCAATTCATGGATTATGCTTCTCAAATGGAGCTTTTTGGTTGTCAAAAGAGGAAAGCCCTCTTGGAGATTGAACCTCGACTGATGACCGAAAACCGAAAGAGTACCGGTTCCGGTGCGATCATGTTTACGAACACCCGTATCTATGATGCGTTGCAGTAAATCCAAGTATTGTTTCATCGTTTTCGGTTTTTAATCTTGCAATTTCATCAAATCTCTGCCTATATCGCGACGTAAAGTCTTGCCTTCAAAGTGGATTTTCTCGGCTTGACGATAACAATTCGCCAAAGCCTCCTCCATAGTCTTGCCAAGCGATGTTACTGCTATCACTCTGCCGCCGGCAGTCAACAATTCACCCTTCTCATTCGCTTTCGTACCGGCATGAAACAAAAAACAATTCTCACAATCAGCCGCTGTCGTAATGAGTTTACCCTTTTCATAATGTTCCGGATAACCTTTGCTGACCAACATCACCGTTGTACAGCAGTCTTTCTTCACTTTGAGAGTATATTTGTCCAATTCGCCTCTGCCAACAAGTCCGAACGCCTCCACAAGGTCGCTTTCTATCCTCGGCATTACGCTTTCCGTCTCCGGATCTCCCATTCTGACATTGTACTCTATCACATAAGGCTCTCCGTTTACGTTCATCAAACCTATGAAAATAAAGCCTTTATATTCCAAGCCCTCGCTTTGCAAACCCTTGATGGTAGGTCGTATTATCCTTTCTTCGACCTTATGCATAAAAGCATCATCTGCAAACACCACAGGAGAGACACTGCCCATACCTCCGGTATTTAAGCCTGTGTCTTGCTCGCCTATACGCTTATAATCCTTGGCTTCGGGAAGCAGTATATAGTGTTTGCCGTCCGTAAGTACGAAAACGCTGCATTCGATACCGCTTAGGAACTGTTCAATCACCACTTTTTCGGACGCATTGCCGAATTTGCCCTCCGATAACATCGCTTCCAATTCTCTTTCCGCCTCTTCAAGCGATGGAGAAATGATAACTCCCTTGCCCGCTGCCAAGCCATCGGCTTTCAAAACATAAGGTGCTTGCAGGCTTCCGAGGAATTGCTTCGCCTCTTCAAGCTTTTCTTTTGAAAAGCTGCGGTATTGAGCCGTCGGAATGCCGTATTTGAACATGAAATGCTTCGCAAAATCCTTGCTACCCTCCAACATGGCAGCCGCTTTCTTGGGTCCGATGACCGTAATGCGGCAAGTACGCTCGTCATTTGCAAAACTATCGGCAATACCATCAACCAATGGTTGCTCATTTCCCACAACCAACATATCAATCTCCCGTTCCACGGCGAATTTTTTTATGTTCTCAAAATCATCTCCAAGCATAAGGCATTCGCCAAGGCTCTCCATGCCCGCATTTGCGGGAGAAATATATAGGCAATCACAGAGCGGACTTTGTTTTATTTTACTTGCAATGGCATGTTCCCTCGCTCCAGAGCCCAATAATAAAATTCTCATATTCAATATGTATGTTTAATTCTTCAATACTGTCGTTCAATTCTCTTCATTTGGTACCAAAAGAAAGTTCATCTGCTTTTTGAAAAGATTGACACTTGCTATCTTCACTCTCACAGGCTGTCCCAACTGATAAACCTTTGATTTCGTCTTACCGATAAGCCTGAAATTATCTTCATCAAGCACATAAAAGTCATCATTTATCTCTTTCATGGCAACCAAGCCCTCGCATTTACTCTCGTCAAGCATGACATACAAACCCCATTTGCTGACTCCCGAAATCCTCCCGTCGAAAACCTGACCGATTTTATCGGAAAGATATTCCGCTTGTTTGAACTTGACGGATGCTCTCTCCGCATCGGAGGCTTTTTTCTCCATATTGGAACAGTGTTCGCACATCTGCTCGTATGTTTCCTTGTCAACCGAGGGTTGATTATCAAGATAGCGTTCCAAAAGACGATGCACCATAACATCGGGATAGCGTCTTATTGGCGAAGTAAAGTGAGTATAGTACGGGAAGCCCAAGCCGTAATGTCCTATATTGTCACAAGAATAATAGGCTTTGCTCATTGTACGAAGAGCAATCATACTTATCATGGTTTCCTCGCCCTTTCCCGCAACCTGATCGAATAATTTATTGAAACTCTTCGTCAGACTGCTTCGCGTTTTATCATTTATACTGTATCCCAATTTGCCCACAAACTCCTTGAAAGTTGCAAGTTTTTCCTGATTAGGTTCATCATGTACACGATAGACAAAAGTCTTTGCCTTACTCTTGTTTCTCGTCTTGCCGATGAAAGATGCCACCTGTTTGTTCGCCAACAGCATGAACTCCTCCACCAACCAGTTGGCTTCCTTGCTCTCTTTCAAATATACGCCAGTAGGTTTGGCATTCTCGTCCAAGCTAAATTTCACCTCTAAGCTCTCAAAGTTAATCGCACCTGCCCTGAAACGACGCTTTCGCATTTGTTCTGCCAAAGACCAAAGCGACAGTATCTCATCGGAATACTCCCCTACCCCCGTTTCTATCACCTTTTGAGCCTCCTCATAGGCAAAGCGTCGATTGGAACGTATTACAGTTTTACCGAACCACTCGTTCACCGGCTCGGCTTTCTCATTCATTTCAAACACTGCCGAAAACGCAAACTTATCTTCGTCCTGCCGCAAGGAGCAAACACCGTTGCATAACTTTTCCGGCAACATCGGAATGGTTCTATCGACCAAATAAACCGATGTTCCCCTGCGATAAGCCTCCTCATTCAAAGCAGTATTCTCTCTTAGATAGTATGTAACATCGGCAATATGCACACCGACTTCCACATTTCCGTTTTCCAAACGACGGAACGACAAAGCGTCATCATAATCCTTTGCATCGACAGGGTCGATAGTGAAAGTGGTTACAGCTCTGAAATCCCTGCGTTTTGCCACTTCTGCTTTCGGCAATTCCAAAGCTATCTTCGCAGCTTCTTTCTCCACCTCATCGGGAAAGAACAAAGGAAAATCGTATTCCGACAGTATGGACTGCATTTCCACATCGTTTTCCCCCGGAGAGCCTAATACTTTTATCACCTTACCGAAAGGATTATTTGCATTTTCCGGCCAATCCGTTATCTCCACCAAAGCCTTCTCGCCGTCCTTTGCACCGTTCAAATCATTCAAATCAATAAAAATATCCACCGGCATGGAATTACTGTCGCACACAAGGAAAGCAAACCTGCCGTGTTTCTGCACAACACCTACGAAAGAAGTCTTTGCACGCTTCAAAATCTCAACAATCTGCCCCTCTCTCTTCCTTTTCTTACGTTGAGGAAACAAATACACCTTCACCTTGTCCCCATGCAAAGCATGATTTGTGTTATTCATGTTTATATACACATCTTCGCCACCCTCATCACAAATAACATAAGCCTTACCTGTCTGTTTCATATCCACCGTTCCCACAATATAGTGTTCCGGCAAAGCATTGCTTGTTATATATTTGGGGTTCAATTTGAAGCGTCCCCTCTCCTGCTCCATTATTATCTTATCCTCAAGCATCTTTTGCAGATGATTATAAATCATCTCCTTGCCTCCTCTGTCCGTAATGCCGAGACGTGAAGACACCTGCTTGCAATTCAAATAAGAAACAGGGTCTGAGGCAAACACTTTCAAAATAGAAGCGGCAAAAGCCGACATATCCTTCTTTAATTTCATCTTTCTCGTCTTTCTCAATCTAATTCCCTGCAAAGGTAACAAAATCTTGCGAGCCTCATATTAACTATTTGTGAACTTTTACCCTCAAACGCATTTTCCCCTTGCATATAGCGATAAACAAACACACCTCTCCGCATGTTCACCCACCATAAACAATCAGGCAAACAGCATTACAGAGAAATAAAAGGGCAAAAGGAAAAATTCTTCCGCCCTTTCGATAAATTCTTTCGGCCTTTTAATTTCCCCAAAAGGCGTTTCGTTAAAGCACTGATAAACAATAGAATTTCCAAATATTATTTGAAGCAATCCGAAACTGTCATGGACAAAATTCCATTGACTCTTGCATGCTTCTTTTCTCTTTTTTGCTCTTCGGCTTATGTTTTTCGGCTGCGGCAGAGCGGCTTTCCGTGGGTTTCTTTCGTGCTTTGGCGGAGGTAGGGAAATAATTCGTACCTTTGCCATGGTATTTCAAGTGTTTAATATAATGGTGGAAACAAACAAGAATTTGAAAGACTTCAATACGTTTTCGATAGACTGCATTGCAAGGGAGTATGCGGAGTTCAAGGGTGCGGAAGATTTCGATATGGTGAGGGATTTGTATGCTCAAAAGAGTGGTTTGAAAATTTTGGGCGGCGGAAGCAATACGGTGTTTACCGAAGAGGTGTTCGATGGTTGCGTTTTGAGGGTTTGCAACAGGGGTATCGAAGTATTGGAAGAGAATGAGGATTTTGTTGTGTTGAGAGTTGCGGCAGGCGAAGTGTGGAGGGAATTCGTGAGATGGTGTTGCGAGAAGATGTATTGCGGTTTGGAAAATTTAGCTGCCATTTACGGAACAGTGGGTGCGGCTCCGGTGCAGAACATAGGGGCTTACGGTGTACAGGTTGCGGATTATATAGAATGGGTCGAATGCTTCGACATGGCAAAAGGAGAAATGAAACGGGTGAATGCAAAGGATTGCAAATTCGATTATCGTTACTCTCGTTGGAAAAAGGGAAACGAAAACGAATTGATACATTCCGTTGTTTTCCGTCTGAGGAAACATTTTACAGTTCAAACAGGCTATGCGGCAGTGGCAAGAATGTTGGAGGGAAAAGAGGTGAAGAATTTGACGCCTCTGGCAATGTGTGATATGATTACGGACTTAAGAAATTCAAAGCTGCCGGACGTGAAAGTACTCGGCAATGCAGGTTCTTTCTTTAAGAACCCCACCGTAAGCGAAGAGGTGTTCAAGAGTTTGAAAGCCGAAGATGAAAATTTGGTTTCGTTCAAAGAGGATAAGGGCGTGAAACTTTCGGCGGCTTATATGATAGAACACTGCGGTTTCAAAGGCAAAAAGGTCGGCAATGTGGGCATGCATGCCAAGCAGGCTTTGGTATTGGTGAATTACGGCGGAGCTACGGGTAAAGAGATTGTGGCTTTTGCAAAGCAGGTTATCGAAACCGTATATGACAAATATGGTGTGAGGCTGGAAATCGAGGCTCACATAGTATAAAAGAGGTAAAAGAGATATTATTCAACTATAACGGAAAGACTGATGAGTGCAGAAGAATTTTGGAAAGCGTTTACGGAATACAAGGATTTGCTGATGGATATAGATTCCTTGGATAAGGCGGAAGCGGATAAGTTGTTGAAACGATTGGACGGTGATTTGAAGAAATATTGCGAGGGTTTGGAGTTTATTTTGGGCGATTTGACGGAGAAGGGACGTACTTTGACTTTCACGGCAGAGGGGGATGTGGAGTTTTTCGGCTATGTGGAAGAACTTTGTGAGGAAGCTCCCATATTGGATTTTTGGGAAATCATCGCCTTCAAGCCTGCAAAAGGAAAAAATGTGAGCATTACTTTCGGCAAATACCGGTTGAGCAGCAAAAATCTTTGGTTTCTTCCTTTGGAAAGCGAAGAGGAAGAAGGAAAGTTGGGTTTGCGTATTGCCTTGGAGGGTGGCAGGGAGGACGATGAGGACTTGCTTGTGGCGGTTTACTCCCTTTTGGAAGAGATGTTGGGAGAATATGATGCGGCAACGAGCTTGGAATATTTTGAAATCTGCTCTCTCGGCAGCAATCCGAAAGAAGAAGGCTTTTATCCTTTGACCGATTTGCCCGAATATGTGGATTGGTTCATTGATGAGACTGAAAAGAAAGCCGACTCCAAAGAAGCCGATTTGAAATAAGGCTTACAAAACAATGAAATACATTGCGATTTATTTGATAGCGGTCAATATTTGGGCGTTTCTGCTTTACGGGGCAGACAAACGAAGGGCGAGAAAGTCGCAAAAACGTATTTCGGAAAGGACTTTGCTATCGCTTGCAGCGATTGGCGGGAGCATAGGTGCCATTACGGGCATGCGATATTTGTTCTACGAATATACGAAATATTTATTGGTCAATGCTTGATATTCCTTATCTTTGCGCCTTGATGATACATATTCTTGAGTCTGAAAATTAAATATTTATGTTATTTAATTCCATAGAGTTCCTTATATTCCTGCCATTGGTTTTCTTTGGTTACTGGTTTGTTTTCAAGTCTTTGCGGTGGCAAAATCTATTTGTGGTAGCTGTTAGTTACCTGTTCTACGGATGGTGGGACTCTCGCTTTTTGCTGCTGATCCTGTTTACGTCGTTATGCAGTTACTTGAGTGGAGTCTATTTGGAGAAATGCGCTGGCAACCGGTCGGTCCAAAAGTGGATAAGTGCCGGTAATATTTTACTGAACCTTTCGATCTTGGGTGTGTTTAAGTACTTTGATTTTTTTACCGAGAATTTGGTAAATGTCCTTCACCTATTGGGCTGGGATGCCGATTACGTGACGTTGAATATCTTGCTCCCTGTCGGGATCAGCTTTTATACGTTTCAGGCTTTGAGCTATACGATTGATGTTTACCAAGGTAAAATCAAGGCAACTCATGATATCGTGGCATTCTTCGCTTATATCAGTTTCTTCCCCCAATTAGTGGCGGGCCCGATAGAACGGGCTACCCATTTGTTGCCTCAGTTTCTCCGGCCTCGTAATTTCGATTGTGATCTGGCGTTGGATGGTATACGCCAGATGCTTTGGGGATTTTTCAAGAAAGTGGTGGTTGCCGATAACT
>URCX01000108.1 GCA_900546465.1 uncultured Bacteroidota bacterium
TCGTCAGCGACCTTCAAGGCAGAATAATCCAAACGGAGGATTTGCAAGCAGACAGCGAGACATACGAACTCAATACCGGCAATTACGCAAGCGGAGTATATTACATACGTATTCTATGCGGCAATAACGTAAACACACAAAAGCTGATAGTCGAATAAAAGACCCACAACGAATACTTCAAGGGAGCCGTACGGCTCCTTTTTTTTATAGGAGAGCGAGAAAATATAGAAGTCCTATCTCTTTTAGCTCTCCTGTCTCTTCTTCTCGCCTCGATCTATGACTGTTTGACAGCCTATGGAACTTGCTTGTCTTGGGATTACTACTCAATGTTTGAAGTAGGAAAGGTAATAAATTGGCAAGGTTTCTTTTAACAAAAAAGCTTGATAAGAAATTTGCAAAAGGATTTGCCGATTGAACGAAATGACGTACCTTTGTCGGCTGAAACGAGACTTATAAAATGGAAAAATAGTATGATGAGTACAGTGGTCTATGCGATTGTTGCCTTGTCTGTTACCGGAGCTGTGGCTGCGATTATTCTTTATTTCGTAGCTCAGCGTTTTAGGGTTTATGAAGATCCGAGAATAGATAAGGTAACAGATATGTTGCCGGGAGCAAATTGCGGAGGCTGTGGTTTTGCCGGTTGCAGAGCGTTAGCGGAAGCAGTCGTGAAGAGCGAGAACTTGGAAGGGAAATTCTGCCCCGTGGGAGGAAACAAGGTTATGCAAAATGTGGCAGAAGTTATGGGGTTAAAAGCAGGAGATAAGGAGCCTATGATTGCTGTTGTCAGGTGTAAAGGGGGAGCATGCAATTCTCCGAAGAAAGCGGACTACGATGGCTTGGCAGATTGTGTAAGTGCAAATATGAATTTCGCAGGAAAGGGTGGCTGTGCTTATGGTTGTCTCGGGTTTGGCAACTGTGTGAAGGCTTGTAAGTTCGATGCCATAAAATTAAATGAACACACCGCCCTGCCGGAGGTCGATGAAGATAAATGTGTTGCTTGCGGTGCTTGTGTAAAGGCTTGTCCGAGAAATATAATAGAGTTAAGGTTGAAAGGGAAGAACGGGAAAAGAGTATTCGTCGGTTGTGTCAATAAGGAGAAAGGGGCAGATGCCAAAAAGAATTGCACTGTTGCATGTATAGGTTGCGGAAAATGTGAAAAAGTTTGTCCTTTCGATGCGATAAAGATTGAAGACAATCTGTCGTATATAGATTTCAACAAATGCAAATTGTGCAGAAAATGTGTAGAGGTATGTCCTGCCGGAGCCATTCATGCAGTGAACTTCCCTCCTAAAAGAGTTGCTGTTTCGGATAAGGGAACTGCCGGTCAAACAGAGGAAAGTATTACAACAAAATCCTGAAAAAAGAGTAATGAATACATTCAAATTGGGAGGAATTCACCCCGAGGAAAACAAGTTGGCAAAGAACAGTAAAGTGGAAGTCTGTCCCTTGCCAAAGAAAGCAGTGGTATTTGTTTCGCAACACCTCGGAACACCTTCCGTTCCTGTTGTTCGAAAAGGCGACAGAGTAAAAACAGGGCAACTATTGGCAAAAGCAGAGGCTTTTATCTGTGCAAATACACATTCTCCTTTCACGGGAGTGATAACAAAGATTGATTTGGCAAAAGATTTCAACGCTTACGCAAAGCTTGCTTTCTATATAGATGTGGAAGAGGACGAATGGGAAGAGGGAATAGATGTTTCCGATGAGATTGTCAGAGAAATAAAATTAAATCCTGCCGAGATTGTAGAGAAAATAAAGGATAAGGGAATCGTAGGATTGGGAGGTGCAGCTTTTCCTACCCATGTCAAATATATGATACCGGATGGCAGGAAAGCGGAATACCTTATCATCAATGCCGTAGAGTGTGAACCATATCTGACTTCCGATAACAGAGTGTTGATTGAGCGTACGGAAGAGGTGTTGATTGGTATCCAAATCATGAAGAAAGCTTTGGGAGTGAACATTGCCAAAATAGGCATAGAGAAAAACAAACCTGAAGCGATAGAATGTATCCGTACTGTTGCAAAATCCTTTGATGGTATAGAAATAGTACCTTTGAAAACAAAATATCCGCAGGGAGCAGAGAAACAATTGGTTTATGCTTTGACCAAACGAGAAGTTCCGAGTGGTAAATTACCGATAGACGTGGATTGTGTAGTTAATAATGCAGGCACGACTTTGGCTGTGTATGATGCAGTGCAGAAGAACCGTCCTCTTATAGATAATGTATTAACTTATACAGGCAAGAATGTAAAGGAAAGCAGAAATCTTTTGGTCAGAGTGGGAACATCTCTTCGTGAGGTGGTGGAATACTGCGGCGGATTGCCGGAACACACGGGCAAAATAATAAACGGAGGACCTATGATGGGGAAAGCCGTCGTCAACCTTGATGCTCCGACCGTCAAAACGACCTCATGTATATTGATAATGGACGAAAAGGAATCCAAACGAAAGAAACAAACCAATTGTTTGAGATGTGGCAAATGCGTATCGGCTTGCCCTATGGGTTTGGAGCCTATACAACTTGCCTTGTTGGCGAAACAATCCCGTTGGGAAGAAGCAGAAAAGGAATGTGTAATGGATTGCATAGAATGTGGTTGCTGTTTATACACCTGTCCTGCCTCACAACCCTTGCTTGATTTGATAAGAGTGGCAAAAATCAATATAGGAAAACTACGAAGAGAAAGAAGCAAGAAATAGAATGAAGAGAGGATTATTTGCTTTGGTTATCATATTGATGTCGTTCTTCGCTTTGGCTGCACAAAAAGAGGAAAGTTTGAACTACTACAATGAGACGGGGCAATATTCCTTGGATTATCCGGTCTCATGGGAGCTTGAAGAAACGGGAGAAGATGGAACGGTAAGTTTGTATGCCCCTTCCGAGGGAAACGAACTTGTGTATAAACATTTGCAAGTAAGTGTTGCGCAATGGGAAGAGGGAAACCTTGAAGATTTTGTGTCTGCGGCTTTCTCGGAAACAGAAATGCGAAAAGTGTATTCCGATATAGAAATAAGAGACTCGGGCATTAAGAAGCAGAACGACTCAGATATTCACAGCTTTGAGATGAACTACACATTGAACGGTGAAAAGGTAATCACTCTTTGTTACTTTGAGAAAAAAGGAAGCAGAATATATATCATTTTGGCAGCTTCTCCGGAAAGGGAATATGCCCTTTATAAGGATTATTTTTTGAGAATAATCCGGTCTTTGCAAATTTGGTAAAATCGTAAAAGCAGAAAAATAAAGAATAATCGGACATGGCATTACTTACAATATCGGGTTCGCCTCACATTCAGAGCAAAGAAACCACCAAATCCATAATGTGGAATGTGGTTGCGGCTCTGATCCCTACTTTATTGGTCGGAATATATTACTTTGGGTTCAGAGTATTGGTTGTAACCTTGGTTTCGGTTGCGGCATGCGTCTTTTTTGAGTGGTTGATACAGAAATTCATTTTGCATGGTGAGCAAACAATTTCCGACGGTTCTGCAGTAATAACAGGTATCTTGCTTGCATTCAACCTTCCCTCGGATATACCGTTCTATATTGTGCTTATAGGTGCCATTGTCGCAATAGGCATAGGGAAAATGACCTTCGGAGGCTTGGGCAAGAACCCTTTCAATCCTGCTTTGGTAGGTCGTGTATTCTTGTTTCTGTCTTTCCCTACGGAGGTTGCCAAATCGGAATGGACACAACCCCATCCACTGTTCTCCGGAAAGCTTGCAGATGCCTTCACCGGACCGACGCCTTTGGCTGAAATAGGAAAGAATAATGCACAAAATTTGAATGTACTTGATATGTTTCTCGGTTCAACAGGCGGAAGTCTCGGCGAGGTGGCAGCGATTGCCATCATAATAGGGGGAATTTACCTTTTGTTGAAACGAATTATCACTTGGCATATTCCCTTTGCCTTTCTGGCATCTGCTTTTGCTTTTTCAGGCATATTATACTTGTTTGGCATTACGGTAAGTCCCATATACCATTTATTGGCAGGAGGAATGATGTTAGGAGCTGTATTTATGGCAACGGATATGACCACAAGCCCTATTTCAAAAAGCGGTCAACTTGTGTTCGGTGCGGGTTGCGGACTGTTAACCATTCTATTTCGTTGCTTCGGTCCCATGCCGGAGGGCGTGTCCTTTGCAATTCTGATAATGAATGCTCTTACACCTCTGATAAATAAGACTTTCAAACCATCAAAATTCGGGTATTAAATATCAAAAACAGACAAATATCATGGCAAAGTCCGAATCCACATTAAAGAATATGCTTTTAAGCCTTACGCTTATCTCGTTTTGTGCCTCTGCTTTGTTGGCAGGCGGTTATGTTTTGACGAAAGAGCCTATCGAAAAGACATTGCAAGAGAAAAAAAACACTGCAATAAAAGAAGTACTGCCTAAGGGTAATATTGAAATCGGCAAAGCAGTGGAAGTAAAACTTGATAATTATGAAGATGTTTTCGTGGTTTATCCTGCCAAAGAGAACGGCAAGTTCATCGGTTGTGCGATAGAAACATACGATAACAACGCTTACGGTGGTAAAGTAAAGAGTATGGTGGGCTTGAATGCCGAGGGAAAGGTAATAAACTATTCCATACTCGAAGCAAACGAAACCCCGGGACTTGGTGCCAAGGTTTCGGATTGGTTCAAGCACAAGGGCGACATCAGAGGAAAAGACCCTGCAAGCGAAAGCTTCCAAGTAAAGAAAGATGGCGGTGAAATAGATGCCATAACCGCAGCAACCATAACATCAAGAGCCTTTCTTGCATCTGTAAAAGCAGCTTATCAAGCATTTATTCAGTATCAAGAACAACAAAAACAATAATATCCATGAACTATTTCAAGATTGTAAAGAACGGAATCATCAAAGAAAATCCTACTTTCTGCATGTTGATAGGCATGTGTCCCACATTAGGAACAACCACTTCGGCAATCAACGGCATGGGAATGGGCTTATGTACCATGTTTGTGCTGATTCTGTCGAATATAGCCATATCATTATTGAAAGATTTCATACCGGACAAGGTCAGAATACCGGCTTTCATTGTCGTTATAGCCTCTTTCGTTACTATTTTACAACTTTGCATGCAGGCTTATCTGCCTTCGCTTTACGAAAGCCTTGGTTTGTATATACCTTTGATTGTTGTAAACTGCTTAATCCTTGCAAGGGCGGAAGCGTTTGCAAGTCGGAATAATCCGATAGCCTCCATGTTCGACGGAATAGGTATGGGCTTGGGCTTTACCCTTGGTTTGACAACCCTTGGTTTGGCAAGAGAAATCCTGGGCAGCGGTTCTGCTTTCGGCTTCAAATTTATAGGCGATGCCGACGGTATGTTGGTTTTCGTCCTCGCCCCGGGAGCATTCATTGCATTGGGTTACTTGATAGCATTACTTAACAGCCTGAAATCCAAATAGACAATCAGCTATTACACCATACTTTACCTACCCTTCAAACTACGGAAGAACAATTTGTTTTATTCCTCTGAAATATCGTTGTCCATCAACACTCTACCCAAAGGCCGTTTCGGGAAATTAAAACGCCGAAAGAATTTCGTAGAACGCCGTTTAGATTTCAACGAAACGCCCTTTGCTTTTTATGTCTTCAAATGTTTGATTTTTCGATAAAGACAAAGGGCATTTCTTCAGTCGTTCGATTATTTTTTTATTATGGTTGATGCCTGCTTTATGGGGATATGGAAAATTTATCAGAGCGTTTCTCCGCGAAAGTCGTCAAATTGCCGATGAAATTTGCCAATTCATGAAAACTTACTATCTTTGCAGAAAATAACATAAACGAAAAATGAGACAATTATGAGACAATCATTATTCTTTTCAGCCTTGTTTGCAGGTGTGATTTTGTTTCAATCCTGCGTCAACGAAGATGATTTCGATTTTGACAGACTTTCTCAAACTACGATAAACCCTCCGATAGGCGTATCTTTGTTTGAGACGAAGGCTTTTTTCAGTGATTTTCTTGATTTGGACTCTTTGGCTGAAGGTCAGGAGGGTTTGGAGCTTGCAACGCGTCATAGTGCGGACGGAGACTTCTTGGAACTTTCTTATACTAAAGCTGATACTTTCGATGTGCTTGGTTTCGTTAAAGAAATAGAAAATGTGCAGGACGTGGAAATAGATTTACCTGCATTAAGTATCCCTGATGTTTCTTCTCTTGCGTCATCCGGTATAGATGTTTCTGAAATGACAGTGCAATATCCTGCCGAGGGTCTTCCGAGTGAGGATATAAGTTTATTGTTAGATGAGTTTGAGGAAGATATTGCAATAGATAGTTTATTATTACGCTCAGGTAACTTGAACATATCTACAACCACCGGCTTACCTTTCAATACCTATGTAGAGATAAGTTCATCAAGTCTCAAAGATAACACAAACGGCCAATTTTATTCTCAGAGGTTTCAAATCTCTTCTCCAAGCGGAGCATTATCGGGACAAACGCTTGATCTCAGAAACTATACCATTGTATTAAAAGACAGTGCTATCGCTCCTGATAAACAATATATAGACTTGAGATACAGAGTTATTGTAGAACTTGGCAGTAATACAGCTTGTACAGGAGGTGATTACAGCGTCGGAGTGAATATAGAGATTACTCCACTTTCAATAGAGTTAGCATACGGGAAGGTTGGCAAAAGTATTGTGCCGGTTTCCGACACTTTGGGCTTTGATTTGTTTACCGATGCGAGCATAAGCGGATTTATAGAAGCAGGTGGAATAGATTTGGAAAGGCTGACTTTCGAGATATATGCCGAAACGAATGTCGGCATCGGTGCATATATCGTTCCCGATGTTTATAGCCTGACTGCAACAGGTAAAAAGACGGATTTC
>URCX01000109.1 GCA_900546465.1 uncultured Bacteroidota bacterium
CAGGGTTAAAGCCGAGATAAGGCGTATAGACTCTTATTCGGCACATGCCGACCGCAACGAATTGCTGCGTTATCTCTCCTGTCAGGACAAGACAAAACTCAAAAAGCTTATTCTCGTTCACGGAGAGGAAGAAACCCAGAAGAATTTCGCCCGAACATTGCAGGAAAACGGCTACAAAAATATTTTCATTCCTACAAAAGGCGATAAATTGGAACTATGAACAAAACCATAAACCATATAGGCAAAGCAGTGTCGGCAATGCTGTTTTGCCTTTGTCTCAACACTGCCCTGCTTGCCCAGACATATAACAAGGATACGGACAATCAAAAAGGCTCTTCGGCAACAGACTTCACCTATACTGACAAGGAAGGAGAGCATAGACTGTATGAACTCATAGAAAAGCGAAAAAACAATATCCTTATATTGTTTCATTCTCCCGATTGCGAAGATTGTGCAAAAGTAAAACGCCGTCTTACCAAAAGCAAAAGCCTTCGCAAAGCAGTGGAAAGCGGAGAGTTGACAGTCCTTTTGGTAGCCGTGGAAACTGATAAGGCAAAATGGGAAGCAACATGCAGCAGCCTGCCGGAAGAATGGGTGAATGCCTATTGCGAAGACTGTACTCCGATAACCAAAAGCTACATTTGGACAGTACCGACTTTCTTTTTGATAGATAAAAACACCATAGTTATAGACAGAGAATTTGAACACAATGAAAAGAATAAGTATAATTAACGGTCCCAACCTTAATCTGCTCGGCAAAAGAGAGCCGGAAATTTACGGTAACAGCACATTCGAGAGTTATTTGGAAGCACTGCGAAAGCGTTATCCCGATGTGAAATTGCGTTATCGGCAAAGCAATGTGGAAGGAAAGATAGTCGATTACCTGCAAGAGGAAGACGGCTGCGACGGTATTATTCTCAATGCAGCAGCCTACACTCACACCTCCATAGCTATTGCAGATGCCGTCAAAGCTATTGGAAGTCCTGTGGTGGAAGTGCATATCAGTAATATCTTTGCCCGAGAACCGGAACGACAACACTCTCTCCTATCGGCAGCCTGCAAAGGCAGCATATCCGGTTTCGGCTTGGAAAGCTACTCCTTGGCAATCGAAGCCCTCATTCGCTAATCCCCGCAAACAATTCCCCATCACACCACCTCTTAATTAAACGCCTCATTACTCAAAGGCTGTTTCAGAAAAACTGAAATGGCAAAAGAATTTCATAGAAGGTTGTTTTGCTCAATTATTCTGCCAAATCTGCCAAGCTTTGTCGGCTTGTAATTTGAGCATACGTAAGCCGTTGGAAGTAGGACAATGTCTTGCGGCGGCTTCTTGCAAAAGTGGTGTTTGAGAAGGGTTGTAAATAAGGTCGAATACGCATTGCGAGGCTTGCAATTTTGCGGTGTTTATGGGTGGCATTTGGTTTTCGTACGGGTGCATGCCCAAAGGCGTGGCATTCACTATGAGTTGATAAGCCGAAAGGGCGGTATCGAGTTCAGCATAGCTTATATGTTCTTTATCATCGAACATGCGTCGGCTTGCAATGCGATAAGAAATGTTATGCTTCTCCAATACCTTGGCTATTGTCTGCGAAACTCCTCCTCTGCCAAGTATGACGGCAGTGCTTATTGCGGAAAGGTCGAAACTCTCTGCCAAAGAGTTTTCAAATCCGTAGAAATCCGTATTGTATCCTCGCAAATACACTTTGTCATCTTCTCTTATGACTTTGACACAGTTCACATTACCGCATAATTCTGCCGAAGTGTCCATGGAATTAAGGTGCGGCAGGAAGGCTTTCTTGTATGGCATGGTTATATTGAAGCCTTTCAGTTCCGGCGTTTCGGCAATATGTTTCAATGCCTCTTCGACAGAGCTTTCTTCCCATAACTCATAATCCGCCTCTATGCCCTCTCGAAAAAATTTCTCTCTGAAATATTTTTGCGAAAAAGAGTGTGCGAGCGGCTTTCCGACCAAGGCGTACAGCTCCACTTTATTTCTTCTTTTTCTTAACTGCTTTGAATATCAGATAAGCCACGAATGCTATACCCAAAACAAGCAGCACATACGATAATTCATGGCTGTATTGGTTTATAAGTTCCTTATTGCCATGACCGACATAGCCGAGAACGGCAAGAATGATATTCCAAACTCCTGCTCCCAAGGCTGTGAAACCGATAAAGTTCAGAAGATTCATGCGGGCAAGTCCCGCCGGTATGGAAATCAGTTGACGAATGCCGGGGACAAGTCTTCCGATAAAGGTGGAACTCTTGCCGTGCTTATCGAAGTAGGCTTCGGCTTTTTCTATCTTTTCCTTGCTTAACAGACACATCTTTCCGAGTCTGCTCTCTGCAAATTTGTAAATAATGGGACGTCCCAACCATAAAGCCAGATAGTAATTTATCACTGCTCCTACTATCGCTCCGAGGGTTGCAAAGACGACAACCAAAACGATATTCATATCACTATCCTCTTCCAATGCTTTATATGCGGCAGGAGGAACCACCACCTCCGAGGGAAAAGGTATGAAACTGCTCTCTATCACCATAAGAAGGGAAACCGTTCCATAGTTCATATTATCCATATACCAAGCACTCACACTCTCTACAAGATTGGTTTTCTCTTCCTGTGGTGCTGTTGCCGGCTTGTCTTCATTCGTCTGAGCCGCAAGAGGCATGACACCGAGCAATGCAAGCATTGCCAAAGCCAATGCCTTCTTCATTCCGTTAATCATCTTTTTCTGATTTTTTTGTAAGTTCTTTCAATTTACGAACACAAGCCTTGTCGGCTGAAAGTGAGGGAAGGCGATGTACTATTGCCTCCGCAGTATAACCCCTATACAAAATCATGTCCTCCAAAATCATGTTTATCGTGTTTTGGGAACCGGTAGTAAATTGTAGTGTATCAATCATGGAGCATTCCAATATGAATATATCGATTTCCGACTCGTTATCCGCAGCAGCAAGAGCCTCTGTAACCAACGATATTGCTTCTTCAATCTTACCGTTACGCACCATCTTCTCTGCCCATGAGGCTGCAATATAACATCTGTGCTTTTTGAAAAACTCCGCTGTGTCTTTCTCTTCCTTGTTTTCAAATTGGGTCTTGGCAGCTTCCTCACAGCAATGTTCATATAAGCTTTGATAAATTGCATCTGCCTGCACATGGTCTCCGCAATCGTAGAGTAATTCGGCAAAAGTTATTCTGTGTCCATAGCATTCGGGTTCTTCTTTCAAGGCTTGCATTGCCAACTGCAAGGCTTTGTCCGTTTCGCCCTTGGGAATAAGACAACGTGCCATGAACATGCGTACTTCACTCTTGGAATAGAAATTCTCTCCGTCGCAAACAGGCATTACATTGTTCATTTCCAAGATTTTCTCACATACTGCAAAGCATTTGTCGTAGTATTCCAAGTATATACCGGTTTCTATATACTCTCTCAAACAGGCTTTCCATAATTCCACCAAAGTATTACGTTCTCTTGAGTCCTGCACTCGCTTAGTTTCCGCCTCTATATCGGGGATTAGTTTGTCTATCATGTTCCAAGTTTTCTCCTTATCGAGGCTTCGCATGTAGATTTGAACTACCTTGCGTTTTATATCCAAATTACGAGGGTTTATACACAGGCAATAATCGTATGCTTGTGCAGCCCTGTCATATTCCTTCGCTCTCATATAGAATTCGGCAAGCGTTTCCCAATAATCGCATGAGAAAGGGTTCTCCTTGACAAAGTATTCCATTGCCGCAAACACTTCTTTCTTACTTGCGGGGTTACGTCTGCAAAGATTGGCTGCCACCGTCAAGAGATTATCGGACAATACCGTATCCAAGAAAAGGAAATCACCTGCTCCGTATGCCGAAATATCGTCATCGTAAATATGTTGTTTATCGACCTCCAAGGCTAAGAGAATTAAGTGCTTCGCCTCCTTGAACCTCCTACGGCAGAGTGCTATTTCTGCCATCTTCTCGCAAATGTATTCGTTCTCGAAAGCAATGTTTATTCCATAAAGAAGTTCCATGGCTTCATCGTATCTTTCCATTCGGATAAGCACCTTGGCTTTCTGATAGTCGAACAAGGAGATTTCTTCCTTGTCATGACAACAGGCTTTCTTCTTCGTATTGTTCAAACTATTATATGCCTTATCGGGATCGGTCTGTGAGAGATATTCTGCCCTGCGAATGGTAATCTCAAGCCTGTTCGGATATGTCATATCTGCCTTATCGAGAGCTGTCTGCAAAAGTATGTTATCCGATTCTTCGGCAAGAAAATAATCTATAATGTCCAACCACTCGTCTATATCGTAAAACATAGACGCTTCATGGTTCTGCACCTTTTTGGCAAAGTCTGCCACAAGGGAAAACAACTCCTGCTCGTAGTCGAAATCGTCTTGTTCGTCGAAATAGTCGCTCATCTGCTTTTTATCTTTGGTTTAGCGTAATTCGACAGGTATCATGGCAACCCTGTACAACTTATTGTTACGGAAAATGACGTAAATATTTCCCATATAGAACCAATGTCTGTTGCTTCCGTCAAAGTTGGTCTCCACATCCCTTTCAGGCTTTCCCCAAGACAAGTCTGCCATATCCATGGTCATGTCTTTTATCAGTTCCTTTTGCAATATGGCTTTATGGAAAGTGGGATAAGTGTCCTTATACTTCAAAACCTTGTTACCCTCTGCAAGACAAAGTTCGAAACTCAAACGATCCCCCAAATTAAAGTCCTCTCCGACATAGAATTTCCTGCCTCTTTGGTTTCTCATCAGCATTTGGAACTTACCATCCTTTACCACGAAATCCAAACAATGGAAAACGTCTCCTTGTTTAATTGTAATAGGTCTTTTCCACCTCAAATCTATCACGGTCAAAGGGAATTTGTCTCCTCTTACAACAAAATCCCTGTCCTTGTAATATTCTCTCGCTCTCTTATAGAACGCCTCTATCACAAAATGGAACTCACCCCTTTCCTTCAAAGTAGGATACTTGTAGTATATAGTGTCTCTTCTGCCTTTCTCCACCAATTTCAAATACACATCTGTAAGATTTTCCGCACTGTGGCACCAATCGGCAACGGTGAAAGTCTTGCCTGCCAAAAGCCTTGCCTTTCCTATCGGATAGTCGGTGAAAGAATACTTGCGGCTGTCGTCATCGTAATTATACAACTTCGTGCCGTTGAACAATCTTGCAATCGTCTCTTCCGTCACCACGGGCAGACTTATCTTGTGTCCGACCAATCGCATAGGCAGATGAGCATAATTGCTGTTGGTATCGTAATCCACTATCGAGACATCTTCGTTTGAAAACTTATTTCTCGGATATTGGTTCTTGTTAGCGTTGAAATAGCTCATTGGAGTGAACGGAAAGTTATAGCGGTTGTAGAAGTTCCGGTAATTGTAAAAGATTGTATCCCCACTTGAACCGATAACGAGTTTAAGGAAAGGGTATTGCATATTCTTGAAGTCTCGTTTGTCGTCCTCAGCCTTGTAAATCTTATTGAACGCAAAATGGTCTGCAACATAATCTGCAACCATGAACCACTCGCCCTTTAACTGTTGTATCCTCTCCCACGGCATACGTTTGAGCTTATAATACCTCACCCCTGTTCTATCACCCTTCTCCGCAGAGGCAATGCCGCCTATAAAGAAATAATCCCTCAATGCAGTATCCGAAACGTCCTGCAAATACAATGTCTGCCCCGTCAATGCAAATGGTTTAACCATGAACTTCAAATGATTGTCATAGTCCGCATAATCGAAATCGGGCATATTTTTGTATTGTCTCAACTGTGCAAACACATCGCTGCAAACGCCCGAAACGAAACCCAAAAGCACAAATACTATTATTCTGCCGTATCTCATATTTTTCTCTTTCAAAATTTCATTTGGCAAATGTACGAAGAAATGCTCAATCCGAAAGCAGGAGCAACCTTTTTTTTGCATTTTCGTAAGCATTGGAACAAGTAAACGGATTGGGAGAAGAATTTCGCAGAAGGGCGTTTCAGTAAAATGAAACACCGTAGCATTCCTCCCGATACGACAAAGGAATTCATTTATGCATATAGACATCATTACACTTTTCCCTGACATGTTCACGGAAATATTCTCGCAAAGCATACTGAAACGAGCCAAAGAAAAGGCTTTGTTTACCGTTGGAATACATAACCTTAGAGACTATTCCTTAAATAAAAACAAGAACGTTGACGACTACCCCTATGGCGGAGGAGCCGGCATGGTCATGCAGATTGAACCTGTGGACAACTGCTTAAAGCAACTGCAAGCCGAGAGAAGTTACGACGAAGTGATTTATACCGCACCCGATGGAGAACAATTATCACAAAGCGTTTGCAATGAGTTGGCTTTGAAAGAGAATCTCTGCATCCTCTGCGGACATTACAAAGGAGTAGATGAAAGGATAAGAGAACACCTTGTTACAAGGGAGATTTCCATAGGAGATTACGTACTTAGTGGAGGAGAATTGGCAGCAGCAGTAATCGCAGACAGTGTAGTAAGACTACTGCCCGGAGTTCTGAACGACGAAAGTTCCGCACTGACGGATTCATTTCAACAAGGCTTGGTCTCTCCACCCGTTTACACCCGTCCCGCAGACTATAAAGGTTGGAAAGTACCCGACATACTACTCTCCGGCAATGATAAACTGATAGATAAGTGGCGATTTGAACAATCCTTGG
>URCX01000110.1 GCA_900546465.1 uncultured Bacteroidota bacterium
CTTTTGGTGAGTGCATGGAATGTAGGAGAGATTGAAAAGATGGCTTTGCCACCCTGTCATATCGTTTTTCAGTTCTATGTTGCCGAAGGTCGCCTTTCGTGTCAGCTCTATCAACGCAGTGCAGATGTTTTCCTTGGCGTACCTTTCAATATAGCGTCCTATGCCTTGCTTACCCACATGGTAGCTCAGGTGTGCGACCTCCAAGTCGGAGATTTCATACACACACTCGGCGATGCTCACTTATATCTCAACCATATCGAACAGGCAAAACTGCAACTTACACGTCAACCTCTGCCTTTGCCTACGCTGAAACTCAATCCTTCCGTTCGTAATATCTTGGATTTTAAGTATGAAGATATTGAAATCCTGAATTACAATGCCCACCCGCATATCAAAGCCGATGTATCCAAATAATAAAACCAGCAAGCCATGATAAATCTTATAGTAGCCAAAGCCGAAAATGATGTAATAGGCGATAAAAACACCCTTCTTTGGCATCTTTCCGAGGACTTGAAGTACTTCAAGAGGCAAACCCTCTCTCAAATCGTCCTTATGGGACGCAAAACATGGGAAAGTCTGCCTGTAAAGCCACTTCCCGGACGGCGAAACATAGTAATCAGCTCCCAAAGTAATTATTCTGCCCCGGGAGCAGAACTCTTCCACAGTTTGGACGCTGCTTTGGAAGCCTTAAAGGGGCAAAGTCTTTTTTGCATAGGCGGAGCTACGCTCTATAAGCAAATCCTGCCGCATTGCGATACTCTTTACATCACTCAAGTTTTCAAATCCTATCAGGGAGACGCCATATTCCCACCCATAGACCCTCGCAAATGGCAGCTCACACGTCTTTCTCCTATGCTGTATGACAAAAAAGAAGATTTGCATTACCGTTTTGAAGTCCACCAATGCCGATAAAAAGGAACAGATACGTTATTTGCTATTCCGTAAGTTCTAAAAATCGTAGAAATTCTTGTTTTTAGAACTTATATTTCTAATACTTGCAATCTTAAACATGCTTATATCATCATCGTAAGCGGTAATATCGCTGAAATAAAGCCTCTTTTCTTTTTGCTTTCTTTACCCTCTCAATTCTCTTTCCTCTTTTTTCACCAATCCTTTACCCTCTTTGATGAAGAAGAAAAGCACTGTTGCGGCACTCAATACCACGAGAGGCCATTCGGAAAGGTTGTTTTGCGACCATATTGTTTCGTTTCCGGTTGTCAGAAGTGCGGAGTGAGCCATGCAAACCAAGAAATTATTCATGAAATGGCATAAAACATTAAGCCAAATGCTGCCTGTTGCTGCGAAAAGCAAGCCTAAGAAACATGAAAGTACGAAGCGGGGTATGAAAGCGAAAATTTCAAAATGCACAAAAGAGAAAATCACTGAGCTGAACACTATACCCCAAATCGCACTGCCCAACCAGCGAGTACAAAGTTTCTGAAACACCCCTCGGAAGAATAATTCCTCGCACACAGCCGGCACAATAGCCATTGCAAACGTTCTTCCTGCCAAGCCGATTAACGTCTCGGAACTTAATAGTCTCAAAGTCAAATCTTCATTCGTCTTTTGCAACTCCCGCCACATCTCTTGAGCAGGCAACTTCCAAGTATTGTTCCACTCCATCAGCCATTCTATGCACGGAGCTGCCGCAATCGGTAGGATTAAAGCCCAAACCCATAATCCGATTTTTATATTTTTTACATTGAACAGTCCCTTTTCACCGGTCAAAAACAGATTTTTACACAGCGAAAACGCCAAGCCGAATATGCAAATCGTTCCCACAGCCTGCAAAACCACCATGCCTTCCGTCGAAGCAGCCCACTGCGGCAATGCAAGCATAGCCGCAGACATCACAATCACCGAAATCGGAAAACAACACATCAAAACTGCAACCGATAACAGTACTTTCACAAACGGACTTAAACTCTCGGATAGAAATTTCATCGTCATTAAATATTAAAGCATACATTCACCCTGCAAAGATAGCCAAAGCAAAGCACATAAAGCCCGAAAGCAAGCAAAAACATAAGCACCCGAACAGAGATTTTTCTTTCTCGAACACTGATAAGATGGGCAAATTCAACTTACGAATATATCTTATCGGTTAAACCTTTATTTTCTTTGTTTGTATTTGCATAGCGCAAATCAGCCTCTTTGAGTGATGATAAAGATAGGAATTTTTCAGCCTCGAAAATGGAATAAGCTTTTCTCTTTTTGGTTTATTTTATCTTACTTTCCTGTAACAGTTGTATTTATTTATGGGTTGAATTTAGTTGCTTACTCAAATTACCATGTTTCTTGTTATGTTGAGTATTGATGTCATTCAGTAAAGCATTTAACGAGTCAAAACTTATTGGTTGTAGATAAAATTCGCCTCTCAACCAAAGTGAATCCGAGGAAAATAACAAAGTGTCCGATAATCTGGGAACCCAAGAATTAATATAGGAGACACAGTTATTAACCATTGTTCCCATTATTGTATCTTTGAGAAATTCATGATCTCTAAGAATGATTTTATTTGAATCAATTTGATAAAAACCGGAATCCGGACGATCTCTACGTTCTATATTGTTGGAATAAACGTTAATTACATATTCGGTATTACAACTAATATACCTATTTCCTGAACAAAATCCTATGTAAAATACGTTCCACGCTCCCTTACTTTTGATATAGAAGTATTTACAATTCGACCGTTTGCAATCGTAGTCATCAGTAGCCATCTCATAAATTTGTGGTGAATGAATGTCTCTAAATCCCAAACATATAATACAAATACTAAAAAACAATGCAATTCTTTTCATGGTTATTATTGCTTTTTGATAGAAAATTTATCTGAGTGAGGTACAATAGTAGGCGGGAAATAATATAAGACATGGAACTCGATATAAACCAATCTTCCGGTAGGGTTAAAGCAGGCTGTAATACATGAGTATTTTCGTGAGATGTCTCTCACATTAAATATATAATGTTCCTGTAAAATATCTCCTGTTGTAGGATCAATCCCGGAAAACCAATGTTCTATTCTATCGTACGTAATATTACAAGACTCAATAAAACTATCCATCGAATATTTCCCATTTAAACAATCATCGCCTATTTGAATACAGCAACTATCGTATGTCGTTTTATTGAATTGTACCGAACTCAGAAACAAACTATCTCCTCGTCCGTAGTAACTCAAGCCTTTGCTTTTGTAGTTATAGTAATCCACAGTATCATATCTTGCCGGACAATCCGGACAACTATCTCCATCATCATATACAGTACTCCAATGCCCGAAAATTCGGACATATGATGCGTCAGGCTCCCCTAATATCTCAAAAATATTTTCTTTTAATCCAACTTGCGGAATGTTATTCACAGATATATTACAAGTGTATTCTTCTTGTGCAAATACAAATCCATATGGTAAAACCAATATAGCATAGATAATTGTTAAGGGGAACAAAAAACTCTTCAATGTCATCTTAGGTATGTTAATTGATTTAGCCGCCTGTCTCCAACGAGCAAACGCAAAGTTACAACAATTTTTTGAATAAGCAACGAGAGTTCGATGGTGAAATATATTTGGTCGATGGTTGAATATAGAATAGTTAGAATTTCTATATTTCCTGCTTTTATGTAAGAGAAGGGATAGAATGTCTTTTCCATTGCTTTCGTCTTTTTACTCTTTTTCGAGATGGAAAAAGAAAAAAGACGCCTTACGGCGTCTCAAAAAAGTAATAATCGTCAATTTAAGGCTTGACGAGACCTTTGTTATTGTTATGAATTCTTTGTTTTTGTGCTTTTACAATCGCAGTCTGAAGCGTTTCAATCTTTCATCCAACATCTCTTCAGGGACGAATTGTTTGATGGTTTCGACCACTTCGTTCAGCAGTTTTTCTCTTGCGAAGTCGTCTTTGACCACAAGGGAGATTTCTCTTGAAGCTTCGGGATTGGCAATTGGTCTTATGTTGTTCGTCTGTTGAGTGTTCAAATCGCCAAGAAGGCTTTCCGGTACTATGGTACAGCCACCTAAGGCATCTATTGTTTTGAGCAGGGTTGCGAAACTGCCGCCCTGGTAGATTTGTTCGGTGTTTTGTTCGCCCAAACAGAGGTAGTTCATGATTTGATTTCTAAGACAATGACCTTCGGAAAGCACCCATAGTCGTTCAGAGGCAAGTTCTTGCGGTGTAAGAACGGCTTTTTGGTGAAGTGAAGGGGTCTTTTCGGATATGTAAGCGTGGAACTTCTCGTAATAAACAGGGATTTCCAATAGGCAATCTTGGTCGATCGGTGTTGCCATTATTGCCATATCTATTTCGTTTTCAAGCAGTGCAGGGATTATATCCTCGGTTTTCATTTCCGAAAGACTTGTTTCCAAGTTTTGATGACGGCTGTCGGCGAGGAAGTGTTGAAGGAATTGTGGTACGAAATAAGGTGCCACGGTGGGAATAATACCGATTTTCAGTCTTCCTGTCAGCAAATTACGTTGCTCTGCCACCGTTTGGCGAAGTGTTTCCGTAGCTTTCAATATATCTTTTGCCTGTTTTACCACTTGTTTTCCTGCTTCGGTAAGGCGAAGGTGCTGGTTGGAACGCTCGAAAATTATGACATCGAGTTCGGCTTCCAACTTTCGGAGCATGATTGAGAGGGTTGGTTGCGTTACTCCGAGTCTTTTGGAGGCTCGAAGCATGTTCCCGTGTTCGCAGATGGCGAGCAGGTATTCAAATTGTTGAAGTGTCATATCGCTTAATGTTTTGGTAGTTCTTTAAATCCTTTACCATAGACTTCGCTACTGTCGATTACGTTGACGAAAGCAGACTTGTCGATGTTTCTTATTGCCGTTTTCATCTTGACATATTCGCCTCTTGGCAATACGGCATAAACGATGTCGCATTCGGTGCCTTTATATGTGCCTTTGGTTTTGATAACTGCGTCTTCGGAAGCGGTGTTTTGGCGTAGCAAATCGAAGATTTCGTCGTTGCGATGACTGATAACGAGAATAGTTTTGTTGGTTTTCAATCCGTCAATTACCATATCTATAATCTTACCTTCTATAAATATGAGCAGTATAGAGTATGCTGGAAATCGTAAGTCAGGTTCTATGAGCAGGGAAGAAAGAGCTATGGTGCTGTCAACTATGATTACGAGAGTGCCGAGGCTGAGTCCGGTATATTTGTTGACAATCATGGATATGATATCACTGCCTCCGGATGTTGCTCCCGACTTAAATATCATGCCTATTCCTATTCCGTAAAGCAAACCTGCGAGAATTGTGTTGAGAAAATAGTCAGGCACGAAAAGATTTGTGCTATTCGTAATAGCCAAAGCTCCCATTGGAGCTGCAAGAGCGTCTTTTATCAATTCGCCACAGTGAATCAGAGGAGCATATCCCCAGAATGTCTCTATCAGGAAGGTGAATAACCAACCGAGAACAATGGAAACGATTGTCTTTACGCCGAAACGCGGTCCCAAAATAATACTTCCGATAATCAAAAGGGGAATTTCCATGCTCATAAGGTAAATTGTGAGCTTTACTCCTGTCAAAGCGGTGAGTACGTTCGCCAATCCATAAACCCCGCCCGGTGCAAGGTGATACGGCATTGCGAACATAACGTCCGCAACTACGAAAAGCATAGTTCCGAACAGTATATACGCATAGGCTTTGAACCATTGTTTTGAGCCGAATTTTTCATCTTCATCGACTAATTGGCCGAACCAGGCCTTGATTGCATTTGTTTGTTGTGTCATCTCTTTGTATTAATTCTTTATTATTTGACAATAAAGCCGCAAAGGTACGAATTTTTCCATTTCGATAAGGACTTTTCCGAATGTGCAAAGAGATTTTTTTCTTGCAAGAGGTGTAAAGAGTTCAGGCAAAGGCTGTGTGAGTATTTTGCAAAGGCAGTTTGAGAGGCGGAATTAGAGTAAATCTATGGCTGAAAAGGCTGAGATAATGTGGGTAATTTTGACTTGAGAGTCTGTTTTCAGTACTATGGAAACCACATCGAAGCGAGCTTCTTTCTCTATATTATGTCTTCGGAGATAGATGTCGGCAGCTTTGATGATGTTTCTTTGCTTTTTGAGGTTCACTTCTTCGTATGGTTGTTGAAAATAGTCGTTTTGAAGGGTTTTAACCTCAATAAACACAATCTGATTTGTGGACTCGTCCAAGGCAATAAGGTCGATTTCCACCTTGAAAGCAAAGTAATTGCGTTGTACAATGCGATATCCTTTGGCAGAAAGAAAGTCTGTGGCGAGCCTTTCGCCTATTGAACCTATGGATTTTGTGCTTTGAGGTTTTGACATAGGGTGATTTTACCGTTTTTTTGACTGATTTTGACCTTTCCTCCTATGATAATAGGATAGTTTTTTCCACTTTCATGCCCCACATTCAGCCCGAAGAACTTGGGATAAGAATATTCTGCAACGACGGAAGAGATGATTTCATAAGCTGAAGAACCGAAAGGGGTTGTATTATCATGCATTTGGTTCATGCTTCCGACGACCAAGGCACGCAAAGATTGCAATTTA
>URCX01000111.1 GCA_900546465.1 uncultured Bacteroidota bacterium
TTTATCCGCCCCTCCTGTCTTATAATAATTGATTACGTCCTTGGAATGAAAGACATGAAAAAACTCATCACCCGAAATACCTGCGTCCCTCGCAAGAAAAATCAAACCGAAAAGCGAAAAAATAATCGCAAATATGAAAATGGGACGCCAAGCAAGCCATTCCCCCTTCTCCGTCAAGCTGTTTTTGTTTTTCAAAGCGGAGAACGGTTCTTTGAAAAAGTAGTCTGCAAATCTTTTCAGTGCATTCATCATGTCAAAATCTTATCTGATAATATCTGCAAAGATAATATTTTTTTTTGAAACCGCTGTCCGACAATCCGATTTAGAACAGACAAAAGAAAATTTATAGCCAAAACATTCCTTTTCCACCCTTTGCGAACAAAAGCAACACCACCCTGTTTTCACCCATCAAAAACAGCCGAAACCAAAACGGCGTCCTGATTTTCTGAAACGCCGAAAGAATTTTTTCTTTCGGCGTTTTAATTTTTTGGAAGGGCGTTTCGTGCGGGCTTATTCTTCGTCCATGGGGATTATGTCGAAATTGTCGAAGGCTTGGTCGTCGTAGAGGATTGTGCCGTTATGGTCTATGGAGTAATAGTAGGTGGGGCTGCCTTCGGATTTCAGCCATACGTATTTGTTCATCAGGAAGTTGAAGAGGTATCTGCCGCATATCTCTGCATTGGAACGGGCTAAGAGGTAGGCGTCATTGGGATTGATTTTCGTTATTTGATAGTTGACATAGTATTGTCCATTGTCTTGTTCTATGTATCCGAAGAAGTCGTCTGTTGTTTCGTCATCGGCAAAGAACATTTGGCGGCTTGTGCTGTCGGCTTGGTCGAAAAGAAGCCATGTGTTCCAGCGTAAGCCGTTGAGGAGTTTGTCATAGGTGATGTGCTGCCCGTATTGATTGGTTGCAAGGCTGTCGCGACTCATGTATTCTTCCAATTCCAACTGTGCAATGCTCAATGTATGTTCGCCTGTTTTGAGTTGTGCAGGGAAGTCCTGCGGATTGCATTCCACTACCTTGAATCCGAGTGTGGAGAGAGTGGAGAGAAATTCGGCACGGAACTCGGAAAGAAGAATATCATCGTGAACCTTGTCGAGGACAAGGGTGTATTTGTCTCGTAGTTGTGCTTGGCTTGTGCTGTCAAGCTCATCGAAACCGGGCATTGAGTTTATTGTCGAGTTGGTGTGCATAATCCTGTCGGTGAAACCTACATAGATTGTTTCGCTTGTGGCTGTGTCGCTTTGCAAAGCAACAAACTCTTTGGCGAAATTCTGTGCCTGTATGCCGGACTGCCCGAGGAGCAGAACGCAAAGGCTTGCGAAATAAAACAATTCTTTTTTCATGGTTTTTGATTTTAGAATAATGAACCTTGAACGCCGTCTTGTCCTGCCAAATCGCTTGTGTAATCTTCCTCTTCGGCTGTGTCGTCTTCCTCTTCCGGTTCTTCGATTTCGTAAGGCAGGGGCTCAAGCCATTTGATTTCGGCATTACCGTCTCGGATTATGCGTTTACCTTTTGCTTTCCATTTGTAGATGTCGCAAAGCGAGCTTACTTCGTATTCTTCTCCTGCTATTTCTACTCTTGGAAGCCAATCGGTGGAGAGAGTTCGCAGAACGGCTCCTTCTTGTTCTTCAAATATGTTGATTTTTTTCAGGGTCGGTTCGACAAGGAAGCGTTTCAGATATAATGATTGGCTTTCTTTGTCGATGTAAAAGACCGAGAGGGGTTTTTCGGGTATGAATTTCTCTATGTGAATAAGGTCATCGTCGAAGTGGTTCGCCAAGTCGTAATTGGTAATTCGGTAATGTCCGGAGGCGTAAAGGCTCAGTATTTTGTCGTCAGAGGAGAATTTGCCCAAGGAAATGCCTCTTTCGTCCCGATTTAATCGCTTTATGGCTGCGTCAAACCAAATGCTGATGGCTCCGAGTGTGGAAATACCTTCGGTTTTGCGGCTGGCACTTACGACAATACGCTTAGTGAGTGTGTTTCCTTTGGCTGTGCGGGATTTGATTGCAAGTTCGGCAAAGTCGTATTCCATTCTGTTGCGTTTCATTCGGGGAGCGGGCTTCATGATTATGTTAACCTTTTCTGCCTCTCCGTTATGGTTTACGCTCAAATAGATAAGTCTCGAACCTTTTGTGCCTTGTGTTATGTCGTATTCCTTGCCTCTGATGGCGGTTATGATGTTGAAACGTTTTACATAGCACTTTCCGAAAGCTCCATCTTGGTAAATGGCATTGTAAATCGTTCTGTTGTCGTTGCGATGATACAATCCGACATACATAATGTTCTGTCCGAAGTATTCTTTTTCCGAAACCTTTCTCACGAAATAAACTCCGTCTTTGCGGATTACTATCACATCGTCCAAAGCAGAGCAGTCGGAGATGTATTCGCCGTCTTTGAGTTTGTATCCTACGAAGCCATCGGCGTAATTGCAGTAAAGCTTTTCGTTTGCTATGGCAACGGAGGCTTCTTCTATGGTGTCGAAGCTGCGTATTTCCGTTTTCCTTTCTCTATTTTTGCCGAATTTGCTTTTGATACGCTCAAAGTATGCAATGGCGTAGTCGATCAGATTATCCAAATCATGTTGCACGGCAGCGATGTCGTCTTTTATTGCAATCAAGGTGTCGTCTGCTCTGTCGCTATTGTATTTGGATATACGGTCTATGGGTATTTTCCTCAGGCGATGCACATCGTCGAGAGTTATTTCGCGTATGAGATTTTTGACAAAGGGTTGCAAGCCTTTCAGAATGGTGTCATCTATCTGCTCATCGGTAGTACATTTTTCCATTCTCTTGTAAACCCCTTCTTTTATGAAGATTCTTTCCAAGGAAATCCAATTCCATTTCTCGTTAAGTTCGCTTAGTGCTATTTCAAGTTCCTTTTTGAGCAGGGCAAGGGTGTTTTGTGTGGATACACGGAGGATTTCGCTTACCGAGGCGAAGCGTGGTTTCTCGTTCTCTATGACACAGGAGTTGGGAGATAGGTTTATCTCGCAGTCGGTGAAGGCATAAAGAGCGTCAATCGTCTGATCGGCGGAAGTGTCGTTGGGTATGGAGATATTGATTTCGACATCGGCAGCAGTATTGTTGTCTATCTTTTTTATTTTCAACTGTCCTTTGTCGCAGGCTCTGACTATGGATTCGATAAGACTGTCAGCCGTTGTGCCGAAAGGTATTTCCGTTATGGAGATTGTGCGGTTATCCACTTGCTTTATGCGAGCCCTTACCCGCAGACGGCCTCCGCGTAATCCGTCATTGTATTTGGATACCTCCATAAGGCCTCCGGTAGGAAAATCAGGGTAAATGCAGAAATCTTCACCCTTTAATATCGCAATGGAAGCATCTATAAGTTCATTGAAATTGTGAGGCAATATTTCGCAAGCCAATCCCACTGCAATACCTTTGGCACCCTGTGCAAGCAAAAGCGGGAATTTTACCGGCAATGTGTCAGGCTCCATATTCCTTCCGTCATAGGAGGGGTGGAATGTGGTAGTCTTAGGATTGAATACCACTTCGAGGGCAAACTCTGAAAGACGTGCTTCTATGTAACGGGGTGCTGCCGCACCGTCTCCCGTTAAGATGTTTCCCCAGTTACCTTGACAATCTATCAAAAGGTCTTTTTGACCCATTGTTACCAAGGCTCCGGCAATGGAAGCGTCTCCATGCGGGTGGTATTTCATGGTATTGCCGACTATATTGGCGACTTTGTTGTAGCGTCCGTCCTCAAGCTCCCTCATAGAGTGCAGAATACGACGCTGAACGGGCTTCAAGCCGTCGTTTATGTGCGGAACGGCACGCTCAAGTATGACATAAGAAGCATAGTCGAGGAACCAATCGCGAAACATTCCCCTTATGGAAGTCGTTTTACGGGAAGCAGCCTCGTTGTTTGCGTTTATATTGTCTTCCATTCTTTGTTTCAATGATTAAAACTCTACTTTCGGTGCATTCTCTGCCCCTTGTTGTGCTTGGAAATAAGCCTTTTTCTCAAATCCGAAGCAGGAAGCTATGATGTTTTTCGGGAAACGTCTTATGCTTGTGTTGTAGTCGTTCACCACATCGGAGTAACGTTGTCTTTCAACGGCAATTCTGTTTTCCGTTCCTTCCAACTGCTCTTGCAATTCCAAGAAATTCTGATTTGCTTTCAAGTCCGGATAACGTTCGACAACCATGTTAATGCTTCGTAATGCCGAAGTCAATTCCGCTTGCGACTGTTGGAATTTGTCTAATTGCTCTTGTGTCATATTGTTAGGGTCAAGTTTCATTTGCGAAGCATTGTTTCTTGCCTCTACAACTTTGAGCAAAGTCCCCTCTTCGTGCTTTGCATAGCCTTTTACGACGTTTATAAGATTTGGAATCAAGTCCAAACGTCTCTGATATTGGCTTTCGACCTTCGACCACTGCTTCATGCAAGCCTCATCTTTGCTTACAAGAGAGTTATACGTGCTAAAACACGCTATACCCACCACTGCAAGAATGGCAAGTAAGATAATGATTTGTTTGTTCTTTTTTTTCATCTGTCTGTATTTTGTTTTAGTGATTTATTCTTTCATAAAAGTATCAGAATTTGCCGCCTCCGCCGCCTCCGCCGGAGAATCCTCCACCCCAACTGCCGCCTCCGGAAAAGCCGCTGCTGTTTCCGCCTCCGCCAAAGCCTCCTGTAACAATCACAGGCGGTTTCTTGGGAATTACACTCGTCTTTTCGCCGCTATATCCGCAATTCTCACATTTGTAAACCGTCTTCATCAAACCGTCTCTCAAACTTGTGGCAGGTCTGATGACCGTATCATATTTCTTTGTATAAGTCTTGGCGGAACAAGAAGGGCAGGTTTCGTATTTGGACAAAGCTTTGTCATACTGAAAGACCATGGTGTTATGACATTTGGAGCAAAGCCATACATCATAGTCCACACTGCCTATTTTTTCCTCTAATTGCTTTACCGTATCAAGGTATTCGTCTTCTTCATTTTCCGATAAGCGTTTCATCATATTGCCGCAATCGCACTTTATCTTGGCTTTCCGTATTCTCGGACTTTTAATACGATAAACCCAAAGGGCGAGAAGCAATAAAGCAGGCATGAAGAAAATGCCCAATATCAGCCAAAGCGTAGAACTCTTCTTCAAAACACTGATACGTTCTTTCTTATTGCAGGCATCAATCTTTGAAACCTTGCTGTTTATCGCAAAAAGGGCTATCAAAAGGTAGGCTGTACATAATAATATATAGGTTTGCATATACGGTGTCGGGTCAACAGGCTCTTTTTGTGCAAATCCGTTATCTTCATATTCGGCATACAGCTTATCACACACCGCATCCACTCCTGCCATCAAGCCTTTGTCCCATTCTCCTTTCTTGAAATAAGGAGCCATATTACTGTTGAAAATCCTTGTAGTTGCCGCATCGGGCAAGGCTCCTTCCAATCCGTAACCCGTTCTGAGGAAAACATCTCTTGCTTCAACGCATAAAAGTATTATCAAGCCGTTATCCTTTCCTTTGCTGCCCGGTTTCCAAAGGTCGAAGAGTTCCATGGATAAATCTCTTGCCGAAGTGCTTTCATCACCCTTTATTGCAACGACTGCAACCTGTGCCGTAGTCTTTTGAAAAAGGGCTTCCAATTTCTTATTTATCGTTTCCACGGCGGCTTCCGTCAATATGCCGTCGGGATTCGACACATAACAGGCTGCACAAAGCGTTTTAGGGTCTTTAATATCCTTTGCCGATATGTTTTGAGCAAGAATGCCGTTGGTAAAAAGGGTAAAAAACAGAACCGACAGCAAGCCCGATATATAGCAAAAAGTCTTTCTCATTCTTGTTTAAGGAGTTTCTATTCGACAAACAAAGGTACGATTTTTTCCGAAAAGGAAAGAGAAGAGCGAGAAAAAAAGCCCGAAACAGCTTACTTTCAAGGAAAATTATTAGTTTTGCACACAGAAACAATAATTCATCTAAGCAAAAAACAAAGATATGGAAAGAATGAAATGTATTATCATAGGATCAGGGCCGGCAGGCTATACTGCTGCCGTTTATGCCTCACGAGCAGGTCTTAAGCCCCTTGTGTTCGAGGGAATGCAGGCAGGCGGACAATTAACGATGACAACGGAAATAGAGAATTTCCCCGGCTATCCCGAAGGTGTGCAGGGCAATGAAATGATGGAGCAATTCAAGACTCAGGCTGTGCGATTCGGCACACAAGTACGTTCGGAGAGCATAACAAAAGTTGATTTTTCCAAACGACCTTTTGTTTTGACGACAGAGAACGGAGAAATTCTTGAAACGGAAAGTCTTATTATCGCAACAGGAGCGAGTGCCGGTTGGTTGGGTTTGGAAAGCGAGAATAAATTCATGGGACAAGGCGTGTCGGCTTGTGCAACCTGCGACGGGTTCTTTTATAGAAATCAAACCGTTGCCGTTGTCGGCGGCGGAGATACGGCTTG
>URCX01000112.1 GCA_900546465.1 uncultured Bacteroidota bacterium
GCCATTCCAATTTTCTAAAACGCCGTTCTAATTTTTTCTTTCGGCGTTTCAGTTTCTTGGAACGGCGTTTTATTACAATGGTGTTGCTTGCAGGGATTTTTTATCTTTGCATTGTATGCTTCCTTTGTTTTACTGTTATGGTTGCGGATTTACGATGGGTTATTTGCCTCGTCCTTGCAGTATTATCACAAAGGTGTAGAATAGGATTTTGATGTCGGTGGCAAGGGATATGTTTTCCATGTAGAGCAGGTCGTATTTCAATCTTTCCACCATTTGTTCCACTGTGTCGGCATAGCCGAATTTGACTTGTCCCCAAGAGGTTATGCCGGGCTTTACTCTGAGGAGGAGTTTGTATTCGGGTGCTTTCTCCGTAATGCGGTCAATGAAGTATTGCCTTTCGGGTCTGTATCCTACAAGGCTCATGGTGCCTTTAAGGACATTGTAAAACTGCGGTATCTCGTCCAATCTTACTTTACGCATAAAGTGTCCGAAAGGAGTGATACGACTGTCCTTGTCGCCGCTTGACAGTTGAGGTCCGTACTTCTCTGCATCTGTGTACATGGAGCGGAATTTGTGCATGTAGAAAGGTTTGCCTTTATACCCTATTCTTTCTTGTTTGTAGAAAACAGGGCCTTTACTTGTGGTGTAGATTATGATGGCTGTTATGAGATAGACCGGCGCGAGAATAATCATGGCAAGCAGTGAGAAGATGATGTCGAAGGCTCGTTTGATTATTTGTTGCACGGGAAGGAGTTTGCCGTATGTTATAGTGATAAGGGGTGTGTGGAATATGGCATTCATTTTCACATTGCCGAGAAGGAGATCTTTCCTGTCTGCCGGGATTTTTATTTCAACGTTCTGACCGGCTGAGCTGATGATGTTGTAGATTTCATTTTCTTCATCGGGTTCCAATGCAACGATGATTTCTTCTATTTTGTATTTCTCGGTTATGGCGGTTATGTCTTTTGCATTGCCGAGATATGGTAAAGGGATCGATGGATTGGGGTGCTTTTCCGATATGCTCAGATAACCGATGAATTTATTGCCGGCTTGAAAGACTTGATTGTTTATGTCTTCCAAGGTTTTTATGGCTCTTTGCCGACTGCCTACAAGGAGTGTAGGAAAACCGATGATGTTGTTATGTATTTTCTTTGCGGCTCTTGTGGTGATGATAAGGCGGGGCAGGTAGGTTAAGGTGAAATGCAAAAGCAGCAGAATGACGAAAGAGAAGTAGTAATTGTAGTATGTGGTTACTTGGTCGTCAAGCAGCAGGGTGAAAAAGATGATAATGACGCCTATTATGCTTATCAGAATTGTTTGTCCGAGTTCTTGCAGTCTGGATTTGCGATATACGTCCCTATAAGTGCCTTGAAGATAATATAAGAGCAGCCACATAAGGGGAATACATGCCAATCCGATGTACAGATTCGAGTCCGAGAAAACGGCATTCATATCTTCAAATGTCCCGTTTTCTATACTCTTTTTACGAAATATGAAAAACAAAGCCCATGACACGGCTGCAGTTACAAAGTCCGATATTACGTACTTTGCAGTTTGTATTTTCCTGTTCATCACAAGTGTTTAATCGGCTTAGTATTGGTTGGGATAGTGTACGATTTTGATATTGTCCAAATGTATGAACGTATTTGTTTTGCTATCAGGGTTAAGGGCTTCAAAATAGAACCTGTAATGATTAGGATAGCTCAAATTGCTCCATACTTTGTTCAAAAGGATATACATTTTCTGCCAACCTTTTCCCGCATTGGGCGTAACTCTCATGGCACTTATGTATTTATATGAGGAAGATGATGGATTTTTACCGTAAATTCCGACTTCAAAAGGAATGTTGGAGTGATAGTCCAATTCCAAGACTGTTCCATTGTGATTGGTACAATAAACGGAGTCTATGGAGATGTATTTGTTTTTACCCTCGCTGCTGAAATAAATCGCTCCGCAGGCATTGCCGTAACGAACGCTGTCGTTGCTGATAATCTTCATTTTTTCTGCCTCACCCTCTGTAACGTCTGCGAGAGCAAAGCCTGTGTAAGGACTTTCAAACAACTCATACAGATTTGGGAATTGGCATTTTTTGTCGTTATACATTACTTCCTTTTTTGTGAAGTTTACTTCCTTACCCGGAACAAGGTCAAGAGTATCTATTATAGTGGTATAAAAGGGATATGCCTCCCTTGTTCCCTGCATGCCGTTGTAAAGAACACCGGGGCGTATATCGACCTTATGCCTGCCTTCCTGCAATACGGGAACGCTGCATGGCAATGGGAATGCTCCGATGAAAGCGTTATCTACATAAACCCATACATCTTTTATTTCACTCGTCAAAAAGCCTTCGTCTTGCGGTATGCTCAAATTCGGATTTTCTACCAAGTCGAAACCTTCTATCTTTATATATGCAGGTATTTCTTGTTCGCCTTCAAAATTATTGCAACTCATAATCACGAATGCAATAATCGACAGTATTGTTATGTGTTTCGCTCTGCCCATATCTCTATGTCTTTTGTCAAAGAAACGTTAACATATTGTCATTATTGTATGGAACGGTCTTTGCTTGCGAAAATATCCTTTATTTCGGCAACAGACTGCCATGTGTAAGGGTTTTCGTAACTTCGCACATTCAAACGATTTCGGATATGAGGGTTGACAGTTTTAAGCACAAGGGTTTACGTAGATTGATGGTTGATGATTTGAGGCGGAAAGGCATAACGGACGAGGGGGTTTTGGAAGCAATGAACAGCATTCCGAGACATTTTTTTATGGACTCCTCTCTCGATGTATTGGCATATGAAAACAGGGCATTGGAAATATTATGCAAGCAAACAATTTCCCAACCTTCGACTGTGGCTTTTCAAACCCAGCTGCTTGATGTGAAAGAGAATGATAAAGTTTTGGAGATAGGAACGGGCTCCGGCTACCAAACCTGTGTTCTATGCCGAATGAGGGCAAGGGTTTATACCATAGAAAGATTTAAACCGCTGCATAATTCCGCACAAAATATTTTCAAGATGTTGAATTACCGACCGAAGTGCTTTTTCGGAGACGGCTATTTGGGTTTGCCGGCTTATGCTCCTTTCGATAGAATACTTGTAACATGCGGAGCGGAAAATATTCCTGAAAAATTGGTGGAACAATTAAAGGTAGGGGGAATAATGGTTATTCCTGTCGGAATCGGAACGCAGGTTATGTGCAAAATAACAAAGTTATCACCCTCGGAAATTGATGTTCAAAAGTATGGCGATTTCAAATTCGTTCCCATGCTGAAGGAAAAGAAATTTTGTTGAGACTTTATTTTTTTGTACCTTTGCAGATTGTAGAAATCACAGATATGACAAAAGCAAAAGTTTTATTCGTAAACCAACAAATCACACCGTATTTAGGAGACGACATAAGGTCTGACATAGGAAGGCATCTGCCTCAATGTATTTTGGAAAGAGGAAAAGAGGTGAGGACGTTCATGCCTCGTTTCGGAGATGTGAACGAAAGAAAAAATCAACTGCATGAGGTTATCAGACTTTCAGGTATGAATATCATAATAGACGACACGGATCATCAGTTGATAATCAAAGTTGCTTCTATTCAAGCTGCAAGATTGCAGATATACTTCATAGATAACGAAGACTACTTTCAAAGAAAATATGATGTGTTGGACGCTAAGGGCGAAATGTTCGAGGATAATGATGAAAGAGCTATATTTTTCATCAGAGGCGTTTTGGAAACCATCAAAAAATTAAGTTGGAAGCCTAATATCATTCATTGTTCAGGTTGGTTTGCTGCACTCTTGCCGTTCTATGTAAAGAGAACCGAATATAAGAATCACCCGTTTTTCTCGGATAGTAAAATCGTTGTAAGTTTATTCAATGACCCTTTTGAGGGAAGCCTTTGCGAAAATCTGTCCAAGAAGCTGAAAGCCGACGGAGGAACTCTCAAAGATTGGAAAATGTATAAGGAGCCTACTTATATCAATCTTATGAAAGCTGCCATAAGTTATGCCGATGCTGTTGTCATTGCAGAAGAAGGGGTAAGCGAAGAATTGATAGACTTTGCCAAGTCTTCAAAGAAGCGTATTATTGAGTATGCTCCGATGCCGGAATTGGCAGACAGACTCAGTGAATTGTACGATAAGATAGCCGTTCTTGACGAAGATTAAAACATATTGAAAGATGAAAAAATTATGGCTTTTGTTGCTTTGCCTGCCTTTTGCATTTACTTCTTGTGTTGACGAAGACGAGACCTTGGGTTGGGGTTTGGTAGATGAGAATGACAAATTGGGAGCGGGAATTTATGAGAAGATTGCAATGAGAGGAGCTTATTTCAGAGAAGATTCTCTTGTTACGGCAAACTATCAGTATAATGTTTTAGGTGAATATAAAGACGCAAGATTCGGAAAGGTATCTTCTTCCGTTTATACACAAATGACATTGTCAATGCCCTCAGCCAATTTCCGAGAATACAATATAGATTCCGTTGTTTTGTCTTTGGCTTATGCAGGAGGCTTTGCAGAAGACACCGCAATAAACGGGAAAACAATGAAATTAAATATCTATGAACTCGCAGAAGATATGGACTCAACAAAGAAGTATAGTTGTGATGCGGTTCAGGTAAATTCAAATCCCATATACTCGCAAAATGTTACCATAAATTACAATAAAGACCTTATAATCGGAAATGACACTTTGAACCCGCATTTACGCATTTCGCTTACCGGTGAATTTTTGGACAAAATCAAGAACTTTTCGGGTGAAAACGCCGCATTCGTTTCTCAATTCAAAGGTCTGAAATTTTCTCTTGAAAAAACAGATGAAAATGGTATGATGGCATACATCAACATGACCTCTTCCCTATCTTGTATAACGGTTTATCATACCGAAAGCGGCAAAGCACAAAAATACACCATCAAATTTCCTTCAACAGGGCATAGATTCATGCACTTTGATTACGATTTCTCCGGTTCGGATTTGAATAAATTTTCTACGCAAGACACTATTACAGGCGATGATTTGATATACCTCGGCAGTATGGGTATTTCCATGGCGAAGATAAGCATAGAAGACTTCAAACAGGATTGGAAAGATTCCGTAAACGGAGGTAATCCCAACAATGATGTGTCTATAAATTCGGCTCTTTTGGAATTTCCCATTGCCGATATAAGTCTTGCGAACAACATAAACAACACTGCGAGAATTCTTTGTTACAGAAAAGCTGTAACAGGCAGCGATACAAATCTTGTATTGATACATGACGCACAGGCATCCGACTTATTTTTCGGCGGATATTACGACACAAAATCACGATCCTACAAAATGCACATAAGCATGCACTTGGCAAATTACCTTAATGGCAACATAACCGATCCTGATATTTATCTTATTCCGGACGCAAGGCGTTCAACTGCAACAAGAGTGATACTCAACGGACCGAAGCACCCGACAAAACCTGCACATATAAAGGTTACGTACACCAAGAACAATTAAGAATACACCAATGAAAAAAACAGTCTTTACTTTACTCGTTTTATCGTTTTTCGCACTTCAATTTCGATTGAACGCTCAGGGAAAAGCACATATCGAATATTGGAACAACGGAGCCATCGCAACAGAAGGGAAACTTAATGACAATGGTATCAAAACTGGAGAATGGAAATGGTATTATGATAACGGAGATGTTCAAATCGAAGGCTCGTACGATGATAAGGGGGAAAAGAAAGGTATTTGGACATACTATTATAAAGGTAAAAATATCCAGAAAACAGAAGTTTTTTCCGGAAGTGGAGAAGTTGTTGCGTATTATCCGGATGGTAAATTGCAATACCGATACAATGTAGTTGACAACAACAGAGAAGGAAAGTTCTCGGAATACTACCCTAACGGCAAAAAGAAAACGGAAGCTTTCTATAAAAACAACGAACTCGAAGGCAAGGCAATTTGGTGGTACGAAAACGGAAACAAAGACATGGAAGGCGAATTGCGTGCCGGCAAACGTAACGGACTTTGGATATACTATTACAAAAGCACAGGCACAAAAGGCAGTGAAGGCAACTACCGAGACGATAAAGAGAGCGGACATTGGACTTATTATTACGAAACAGGCGAAAAATGGAGAGAAGGCGAATATGATACCGGCAAACGCATAGGCTTATGGAATACATACTACGAAAGTGGTAAGATTCATCACAAAGGAAGTTATGTTGCAGGCTTAGAAGAAGGTATTTGGGAAAGCTGGTCGGAAACAGGAAGCACATTGGAACGCGGAAATTTTGTCGCAGGCAAGATGAATGGCAAATGGGAGGCTTTTTATTCTGACGGAATTTGCAAAACACGCTGCATATACAAAGACGGGATAAAACACGGCACCGAAATACTTTATGACGATAACGGAGACATCTACCAAAAAGCCGATTATGCCGATGGTATTTTTAATGGCAGATGG